>NZ_JBEPBI010000155.1:0-18594 GCF_040299045.1 Streptomyces sp. NPDC001027 | reverse complement strand
GTCCGTCCCGCCCAGGCCGGCCCGCCGGGCGCGTGGGCGGGCTCAGCGCGGCGGCAGCCGGTGCAGGACGACGTCCGTGAGACGGCCGCCGGCCGCGGTGGCCGTGAGGTAGGTGCAGTGCGGCTGCCGGCGGCGGTCGGTCGGGGAGCCCGGATTGAGCAGGCGCAGGCCGCCCGGGGCCGTGGTGTCCCAGGGAATGTGACTGTGCCCGAAGACCAGGACGTCGAGGTCGGGGAAGCGGGCCGCGCAGCGGGCCTCCCGCCCCTGGGCCGGACCGGTCTCGTGGACCACGCCGAAGCGCAGTCCGCCCACTTCGGCGCGCGCGACCTCGGGCAGCCGGGCGCGCAGCTCCGGCCCGTCGTTGTTGCCGTACACCGCGAGCAGCCGACGGCTGCGGCTCTCCAGCAGGTCGAGGGCGGCCGCGTCGACCCAGTCCCCCGCGTGGACGACGAGGTCCGCGCCGGGGATCTCGTCGAGCAGCGGGGCGGGCAGCGCCTTGGCGCGCTTGGGCAGGTGGGTGTCGGACATCAGCAGGAGGCGCACGGCGCCAGAGTACAAAATCCGGATCAGGACGAACCAGGACAGGTGGGGCGTCGACTGCGGGGTTAGCATCGGGCTGCACGCACCCGCCGTCCGCACGGCAGGCGATCCGACGAAGGGGCCAGGAGCCCGATGCCGGTCAAGGTCAGCGTCATCGTCCCGGTCTACAACCCCGGCCGCTACATCGAGGACTGCATCGCCTCGCTGCTCGGGCAGTCGCTCCCGCCCGACGCCTACGAGATCGTCTTCGTCGACGACGGCTGCACCGACGCCACCCCTGCGCTCCTCGACGCCCTCGCCGCGAAGGACCCCCGGGTCCGCGTCGTCCACCAGGAGAACTCGGGCTGGCCCGGCAAGCCGCGCAACGTCGGCATCGACGCAGCCCGGGGCGAGTACGTGATGTTCGTGGACGCCGACGACCACCTCGGCGCGGAGGCCCTGGAGCGGATGTACGACTACGGCGTAGCGAACGGCGCGGACGTCGTCGTCGGCAAGATGGCGGGCCGGGGACGCGCGGTGCCGGTGGAGCTGTTCCGCACGAACCGCCCGCACGCAGGCGTCGAGGACGCGCCGCTCATCGACAGTCTCACCCCGCACAAGATGATCCGCCGGGCGTTTCTCGAGCGGACCGGTCTGCGCTTCCCGGAGGGGCGCCGGCGCCTCGAGGACCATGTCTTCGTCACCGAGGCCTATCTGCGCGCCGACAACGTCGCCGTGCTCAGCGACTACGTCTGCTACTACCACGTCCGCCGCGACGACGCGGCCAACGTGAGCCTCCAGCGGTTCGACCCGGTGAGCTACTTCAAGAACCTGCGCGAGGCCCTCGACGTCGTCGAGCGCTACACCGAGCCGGGCGACCTGCGCGACCGGCTGTTCCGGCGCTGGCTACGGGTGGAGATGGTCGAGCGGCTGCGCGGCCGGCGCTTCCTGAACCTGCCCGAGGACTACCGCAGGGAGCTGTTCGAGGAGATCCACGGGGTCGTCGTCGAGCGGTTCGGGCCCGGCGTCGCGGCCTCGCTGCAGCCCACCCAGCGGGTCGTCGCGGCGCTGGCCGCCGACGGGCGTTACGACGACGTCGTCGCCTTCGCGCGGTGGGAGGCGGGCATCGGGCTCGCCGTCGAGCCGCAGGGCGTCGAATGGCGGGGCGGGCTGCTGCGGATCGTCTTCGCGGCGGAGCTGACGCACGACGGCGAGCCGATGACCTTCCCCGCCGCCGGGGAGCGTCCGCCGTGGCCGCCGCGGGACGTCGCCGAGGCGGTGCGCTGGCTCGGCCTGGACACCGCGGAGCGCTTCGACCGCGCCTCGCCCGATCTGCTGCTGCGCGAACGCGCCGGCGCGGCGCAGTACTTCCAGCCGGTGCGCACGGAGCGGGAGCGGTTGCCGACCGGCGACGGGAGCCGGGTGCGTCTGGTGCTGCGCGGCACGTCCGTCGTCGATCCCGCCACCGCGATCAGCGGCAGCCCGCCCCGCGAGGGCCTGTGGGACGTGTGGGTGAGGGTGATGCTCGGCGGGTGGACGAAGGAGCTGCGGCTGGGCCCGGCGCCCCGGCACGGCCGGCCCGTCCCGCCCGCCGGGGTCGTCGCGGACCGGGTGGTGCTGCCCTACTGGACCGACCGGCACGCCGGCCTCGCGCTGGACGTCGGTCATGCGAGCGAGCGGCTGGGCCTCGCCCGGGTCGCGGCGGGCGACGTCGCTCTCGGCGGGGACCGCGGGGAGCGCTTCCATGTGGTCCTGCCGCTGCACGTGCCCGAGGCCGCCGCGGTGCTGCTGCGGCTGACGGGGGCGAAGTCGGCGAACTCGCACGAGATCTTCGGGACGCTCGCGCCGGGCGGCCGGCTGGACGCCGTCCTGCCGGTGGGCGACCTGGCGGGCCGGACCTGGCTCACCACGGTGTGCCTGACGCCGGACACGGCGGGGGCGCGGTTCCATCCGCTGCCGTTCGCCCTGCACGTCGGTCCGGACGGCGTCCTCGTGGTGCCGGCGCCGCAGCCCGGCGGCGTACGCCGCACCGCCCGCCGGGTGCGGCGGGCGGTGTACCGGGCGCTCGGCCGGGTCACCGCGGGCGGGCGGGCGACGGCGGGTCCGTCGCCGCGGCGACGCCGGTAGCCGACGCCGGACACGAGTCGCCGGCAGACGCCGACCGGAGGGCGGGCGGGCCTAAGGGCGGAAGGAGACTCCGGGAGCAGGTCGCAGTGGCACTGCGGGGGGCTGCGGGATGCGGGGCGTGCGTGACGGCCGGTCAGTCGTCGCCCCTGGCGATGTCCCCCGTCGGGCGGCATCCCTCCGGGCGTTCCCCTCCGGGCCGGTCCGCGTCCCGGGTGCGGCCACCGCCGGCGCACAGGTGCGCTCGGGGCGGTTTCAGCGGCCGCCGGGGCCTCCGCTGCCGAAGGAGCCGCCGGTGCCCTCGTCCCAGCGGGGCCGGGGCCCGTCCGCGCCGTCCCGGCCGCCGGTGGGCCGCAGCTCGTGCGGGGTGAGACGCTCGCCGTCGGCTGTCCGGGGCATCTCGTCGGGTTCACGCGAGCGGCTCTCGTGGGTCGGGCCCGAGGCGGGCATCCGGGGCTGTTCGTGCGGCTGCGGCGGCGCGGGCTCCCGGCGCCGGATCTTGAACCCGAGGCGGAAGGCGAAGATCAGCCCGCCGACCAGGACGAGCCCGACGACGATGAACGCAACGGAGGCCAGTGCGGACCTTCCGGATGCCGCGAGGAATGCGGAGGCGAAGGTGTCCATGGCCGGCGGGTACCCTGTCCGCCGCCCGGGACACGTGGGCGTCCGCCCTGTTCAGCGCTGCAGCAGCAGCTCGCTCCAGACCTGTTTGCCGCCGCTGACCGGCACCGTCCCCCAGCTGTCGGACACAGCCTCCACCAGGAGGATGCCGCGCCCTCCGGTGGCCTCCCAGCCGGGGTCGGTCGGCTTGACGGGGGTGCGGGCCGAGGCGTCGGTGACGGCCACGCGGAGTCGGCGGTCGATGAGGGTGAAGTCGAGGCGGACCGGGCCGTCGGTGTGCACGAGCGCGTTGGTGACGAGCTCGGAGACGACGAGCAGCGCCGTGTCCATGGCGGAGTCTGCGACGCCCCAGCCGCGCAGGCTGCGCCGGGTGAAGCGGCGGGCGTGCCGGGCCGCCTCGGGCACCCGCCACACCGTCCAGCCCTCGCGCCGGGGCTTGACGGCCATGCCGTCGTAGCGCAGCAGGAGCAGGGCGACGTCGTCGCCGCGGTGGGCGCCGCCGAGCAGTGCGTCGGCGACGGGCCCGAGCTGGGCGGGGTCGGCGGCGGACAGTTCGCGGGCGAGGCGGTCCAGGCCGGTCCCGATGTCGAGGTCGGCGGACTCCACGAGTCCGTCCGTGGTGAGGGCGACGACGGCGCCCGGCGTCAGCCGCAGCGGGGTCAGCGGGAAATCGGCCTGCGTCAGGATCCCGAGGGGCGGACCGCCGTCCGTGTCGGCGACCTCGGCCGAGCCGTCCGGGTGACGCAGGACGGGCGGCGGGTGCCCGGCCCGTACGCACCAGGCGGTGCCGTCCTCCATGTCGACGTCGACGTAGCAGCAGGTGACGAAGAGGTCGGTCTCCAGCTCCATCAGCAGCCGGTTGGCGTGCGAGACCACCACGTCCGGCGGGTGGCCCTCGGCGGCGTAGGCGCGCAGGGCCGTGCGCATCTGCCCCATGAGGGTGGCGGCGGCGGCGCTGTGGCCCTGGACGTCGCCGATGACGAGGGCGACGTGATGGTCGGGCATCCGGATCACGTCGTACCAGTCGCCGCCGACCTCCAGGCCCGCGGTGGCGGGCAGATAGCGGGCGACCGCGAGCCCGCCGGGGAGTTCGGGCAGCCGGCGCGGGAGGAGCTGGCGTTGGAGCATGCCGACGAGTTCGTGCTCGGCGTCGAAGGCGTGGGCGCGCATCAGGGCCTGTCCGGCGAGGCCGGCGGAGGCGGTGAGCAGGGCGCGCTCGTCGGGGCCGAAGTCGTGCGGCGCGTCCCAGCCGATGAGGCAGGCGCCGGCCGTGCGGCCGCCGGCGGACAGCGGCAGCACGGCGAGGCCGCCGGGGCCGACCTCGGCGAGCGCCGGTTCCAGGGCGGCGCCGGCGGGCCAGATGCCGGCCCGGCCCTCGCGCAGCGCGGCGGCGAGCGTGGGCATGGCGCGCACCGGCGCGTCGGGCCATTCGCCGCGCCACTCCAGCTGCCACAGTTCGGGCCACGAGTCGGGTTCGGGCGGGTCGAGGACGGTGACCACGAGCCGTTCGTTCTCCAGCTCGGCGAGGGCGATCCGGTCGGCCCGCAGCGGCTTGCGCAGGGCGGCGACGACGGCCTGGCTGACGTCGCGGACCGTGCCGGCGGTGGCGAGCGCGGCGGCCAGGCGCTGGACGCGGGCGACGTCGGTGATCTCGGCGCGCAGCGTGGAGGCGTCGGCGACGGTGCCCTCCAGCCGGGCGGGGCTGCCGTCGCCGCCGGGCAGCAGGCGCCCGTGCAGTCTGAGCCACTTCGGCGGGCCGGCGGGCTGCAGCACCCGGAACTCCAGCTCGCGGTCGCCGATCGACATGTGGTCGGCCTCGACGACGGACATCAGCGAGGGCAGGTCCTCGGGGACGGTGAGCCCGAGCAGCGTCTCCACCCGGCCGTCGAACTCGGCCCGGTCGATCGCGAACAGCTCAAGGATCGCGTCGCCCACCTCGACCCGTCCGGTGTCCATGGCCAGGCTGAAGCCGCCCGCGAGGAGCTTCTCGCCCTCGGCGCGGGCCGTCGGGGCGGGCAGGGCGACGGCGTCGGCGACGAGTTCCAGGCAGGCGCGGTCCTCGGCGTCGAAACCGCCGGGGCGCTCGCTGACGGCGAGCAGACAGCCGCCCGCGCCGTCGCGGACCGGCAGGGCGGCCAGATGGACGTCGCGTGCGGGCATCCGACGCGCGTCGGCGCACTCGGCGAGCTCCTGCGGGCCGAGCCACACCGGCCGGCCGGTGCGGTGGGCGTCGGCGGCCGGGGAGCCGCCTTCGAGGGGATAGCTCTCGCGCAGTCCGTACAGGATCCTCGGCACGCCCGCCGACTCGGCGAGGCAGAGCAGTCCGGCCTCCGGCGCGGGCGTGTAGACGGCGGCGAGGGCGGCGCCGGCGTAGACGAGGGCCTGTTCGAGGGTGCGGTGCACCCGCCCGGGCGAGACGGGATCGGCGGTGACCGTCTTGAGGGCCGTCTCGACACCCAGAGGTCCCTTTCTGCGCTCCGCGGCACCCTCACTGACCACGTCCGCAATTACAGCGCTAATGCAGCCCGCGCGCAGCCCCTGGAACCGTTTCTCGGGCCCCGTGGGGGCCTCGCGAGGGCCGCGCGCCCGGTTGCGCTCGAAACGGACCGAACATGTCTCGGCGGGGTACGGGACGGCGGCTCCCGGGAGCCGTTCGCCGTGCGCGTCGCGCCGTCAGAGGGCAGATTTGGAGCCGGACACCCGCGCGACGCCGGGCGAGGAGGTGGTCGCCGTGCCCGAGCAGACGTCCGGACAGGCGCCGGCGGCCGTGTGGGCGCCGGGCGGCCGGCCGCTGCTCTCCCTCGCCCTCACCTCGATGATGGACGCCGTCGGCGCGCACTCCGGGGCCGTGTACCTGCGGCCCGGCGACGGGACGGTCCTGGAGATGGCGGTGATGGCGGGGCTGCCCCGGTCCTTCGCCGCGCCCTGGGAGCGCGTCGGGCTGAGCGCGCCGATCCCCGTCGCCGAAGCGGTCCGCGAACGACGGCTGGTGTGGGTGGGCGGGGAGGAGGAGATGGCCCGCCGGTACCCGCGCATCGCGGTCGTCCTGCCGTATCCCTTCGCGCTGGCCGCGGTGCCGGTGGCCACCGGCGCCCGGGTGTACGGGGCGGTCTTCGTCACCTGGCCCGGCTCCCACCCGCCGGAGCTGTCCGAGCGGGAGCGGCGGGAGCTGACGTCGGCCTGCGAGCGGCTCGCGCTGCGGCTGGAGCGCGCCGCGGCGCAGAATGTCGCGGTGCGGGCCGAGTCCGACGTGCTGGACGCCGGCCCGTTGGGCGGCGTCTCCGACACTCTGGGCACCGTGGAGGCGGCGCGGATGGTGGCCCGGCTGCCGTACGGAATGTGCTCGCTGGACCTGAGCGGGCGGGTGGGGTTCGCCAACGGCGCCGCGGCGGAGATGCTCGGGGTGCCGGTGAGCGGGCTGCTGGGCTCGCAGCTGTGGGCGGCCGTGCCGTGGCTCAACGATCCGATGTACGAGGAGCGCTACCGGGCCGCGCTCATCGGTCAGGACGCCACCTCCTTCGTCGCGCTGCGCCCGCCCTCGGAGTGGCTGTCGTTCCGGCTGTATCCGAGCACCACCGGCATCAGCGTGCGGATCAGCCGGGCCCGCTCCGTGTCGCGCACGGGGGCGGCCGAGGCCCGCTCGGGGGACGCGCCGACCCGGCTGGTGTCGATGTCGCAGGCGCTGAGCCTGGCCGGGGCGCTCACCGAGACGGTGAGCGTGCAGGACGTGGTGGGCATGGTGGCGGACGAGATCGCTCCGGCGGTGGGCAGCAAGGCGCTGGCGCTGCTCGGCGCGCGGGCCGGCCGGCTGCATGTGCTCGGCCATCACGGCTATCCGGAGCCTGCCACGGTGGAGCAGTTCGACGGGATGTCGCTGACCTCGCCGACGCCGGGCGCGCGCGCCGTCTCCCACGGTGTGCCGGCCTTCTTCGACTCGCCGCAGCAGTTGCGGCGCCTGTACCCGGCCCGGCCCGCCACCCCCGACGGCTTCGGCTCCTGGGCCTACCTGCCGCTGATCGCCTCCGGCCGCCCGGTGGGCGCCTGTGTGCTGGCCTACGCCGAGCCGCACGCCTTCTCCACCCACGAGCGCGCGGTGCTGACCAGTCTGGCCGGGCTGATCGCGCAGGCCCTGGACCGCGCCCTGCTGTACGACACCAAGCACCAGCTGGCGCACGGACTGCAGGCGGCGCTGCTGCCGCCCTCGCTGCCGCGGCTGGCCGGCATGGAGGCGACCGCCCGCTATCTGCCCGCCACGCGGGGCATGGAGATCGGCGGGGACTTCTACGACCTGGTGCCCTCGCCCCCGCTCGCGGCGGCCGTGATCGGCGACGTGCAGGGGCACAACGTGACGGCGGCCGGACTGATGGGGCAGCTCCGCACCGCCGTCCGGGCCTACACGACGGTGGGTCAGGAGCCGGCGGAGGTCATGCGCAGCACCAACCGGCTGCTGATCGACCTCGGCTCCGACCTGCTGGCGAGCTGTCTGTACCTGCGGCTCGACCCGGTCGGCGGCCGTGCGGTCATGGCCCGGGCCGGTCATCCCCCGCCGCTGCTGCGCCGGGCGGACGGACGTGTCCGGGTCCTGGACCTGGCGGGCGGGCCGCTGCTGGGCATCGACGCCTCGGCGACGTACCCGACGACGGAGGTCGAGCTCGCCCCCGGCTGTGTCCTCGCCCTGTACACGGACGGGCTCGTGGAGAAGCCGGGCGTGGACATCGAGGACGCGGTGGCCGAGCTGGGGCGACGGCTCGCCGAGCACGGGGACCGGCCGCTGGACGAGCTGGCCGACGAGCTGGTGGGGCGCTACGCGGAGGCCGAGGACCGGATCGACGACGTGGCTCTGCTGCTGCTGCGGGCCCGGCGGGACGGCTGAGGAGGCGACGCCGGGGAGAACGCCGACGGTCCGGCCCTCGCTGGAGGACCGGACCGTTCGGATGCCGCTGGGTCAGTGCGACTCGTTCACACCCGAGCCGTCCTGGCCGTTCTGGTTGTGATTCTGGTTCTTGCCCTGACGGCCGTTCTGCTTGCCGCCGTTCTGGTTCTGCTTGCCGCCGTTCTGGTTCTGGTCGCCGCCGTTCTCGTTCGCGCCGCCGGCGCCCGCCTGGCCGCCGCCCTGGATCGCCTCACCGGTGTTGTCGTCGATGCCGTCACCGTTCGCGTCCACCGCGCCCGCGCCCGCCTCGCCGCCGCCCTGGATCGCCTCACCGGTGTTGTCGTCGATGCCGTCACCGTTCGCGTCCACCGCGCCCGCGCCCGCCTCGCCGCCGCCGTTGGCGTCGCCGCCGCCGTTGCCGAGCGTCGCACCGACCGCCGCCAGAGCGGTGGTCACCGGCTGGAAGAAGGTCTCGCCGCCGACCGTGCAGTCACCGCTTCCGCCGGACGTCAGACCGATCGCCTGGCCGTCCTGGGTGAAGAGCGAGCCGCCGCTGTCGCCGGGCTCGGCGCAGACGTCGGTCTGGATGAGGCCGGTGACGGTGCCCTCGGGGTAGTTCACCGTGGCGTCGAGACCGAGCACCTGACCGTCCTTGAGGCCGGTGGTGCTGCCCATCCGGAAGACCTGCGTGCCGACGGTCGCCTCGGCCGCCTGGTTGATCGCGACCTTCTGCTGACCGGTGTTGACCTCGCTGGGCGCCTGCGTGTTCGCGTCGTCGTACTTCACAAGCGCGAAGTCACCGTCGCCCGGGAAGGTCGCCTGGTCGACGGTGGCGATCGGCTGGCCGTTCTCGGAGTCGGACCACTGCTTGGCCGCGACACCGCAGTGACCCGCCGTCAGGAACGCCGGGGAGCCGTCGCCCGCCGTCACGTTGAAGCCGAGGGAGCAGCGCGCTCCGCCGCCGAATATCGCGTCTCCGCCGGAGACGAGCGGCTTGAGGGTGCCGGCCGACTTCCTGATGGTCGCCATGCTCGCGCCGAGGGACTGCACGGTCGAGTCGACGCGGTCCCACTTGCGGCCGGTGACCGTGGAGTCGGCGGTGACGAGGATCTTGTTCGTCCTCGGGTCGACGGCCCAGGAGGTGCCCGGGACGGTGGCCTTCGCCTTCAGCGTCTTGGCGGCCGCCTCGAGTTCGGCCTTGCTGTTCTCCACCTGGCGGACCTTGGCGCCCGCCCTCTCGGCCTGCACGACGACGTTGTTCTTGTCGCCGGAGACGTTCGTGACGTTGACGACCAGCTGCTTGCCGGCGTCGTCGTAGTACGCGCCGGCGAAGGCGTCACCGAGCAGCTTCTCGAGCTGGGCCGCGAGGTTCGAGGCGTCGCCCGACTTCAGGGTCTTCACGGAGGCGGTTGCGCCCGCGCCGCCGTCCTGGGAGGCGTTGGCCTGGGGAAGCAGGATGGCCGCCGCACCGAGGGCCGCCACACCGCCTGCCGCGATGATGGCCTTGCGCTTCGTAACTCGCTTGTGACTCAAAAAACTCGACCTCCTGGGGGGACGGGGTCTGTCTGCCGGTGCCGGCAGTTCCGTGCATCGGTACAGCGGCGCCTCGTTGGCCATGGGTACGCAGACGGCACGCGGGGCGTTCAATCGCGATTGCCAACTTCCTTTGCGAAACACTGAATCGGCCATGACCCGCGTCCGACTCCGCCGGCCGCGGAGCAGTCCCCCATATCGCGATGACGACCGCCGAAGCCGACAAGATCCTTTCGAGTGGTTTCGCCCCCTCGGCGCTCACACCGCCCGCTGCGCCCCGCCCTCGGAGAGGGACCCTCCCGTTCCGCTTCGCCACTGGTCAACGGCGCTCACGCCGGACGCCGGGACGCCGCGACGGCGGGCGTTCACGGGCGCCGCGCACCCGTGGCGTCGAGCAGCGCCGGGCCCTCGGGGGAGGCCGGGCGCGGGCCCGGCGACGGAGGCGGTTCAGCGACCGACGGCGCGTCAGACGCCGCGCGATGTCGGCCGGATCCGTACCCGGTGGCTGAATCCGATCCCTCGCCGACACTCCCCGGATCCATACCCTCCGCAGTCGCCCGACGACGCTCCGATGAGGAGGAGCGCCGGAATCCCCGCTTCAGGAAATCTGCACAGCGCATGCCCAAGCGGGTCACCGTCGGGGCGGGTTCTGCACATCCGCACGACCCCGGCCGGGCCATTGGGGGCGGAGTGCCGGATTCGCCGCGAGGATGCCGGGCGCTCATCCGAGCGGACCACGCCCGAGGTGTGAAGAAGTCGGCCCCAAGACGTGGGCGCACCTGCACGGTTTGACGCTTCTGTGACGCAAGTGCCCAGGTGAGAGCGGTGATTGATTGGATGTCCGAGCCGTGGACCTGCTTTAGTCCAACGCACCGCAGGGCGCCGCGGTCTCCGGAGACGGGGGCCCGGCGCCGGCGTTCGCGGCCGTCGTCTGTCCCCCAGAGGGGGCCGCTCCCCCCTTATGAACACCCATGCGAAGGGAAGTCCCCCCATGAACTCCACCCCCCAGGTTGAGACCGTCGAGATCTCCGACGCCGAGCTGGACAACGTCTCCGGCGGTCTGGCCCTGAACGCGCTCGGCACCGTCACCGGCCTGGTGGACGGCATCGCCCCCGTCTCGACCGTGATCGACACGGCCGTCGGCACCGTCGAGGGCGTCACCGGCCTGAGCACCGCCCCGGTCACCAACCTGGTCGCCGGTCTCTGATCGCGCCCTTGTGACCCTTTGAGTCCCGGAGCCGTCACCCGGCTCCGGGACTCGTCGGTGCGCGAAGACATCCCAGGGAAGGTCCGTGCAGTTCCGCCAACAGGCCCTCGCCAAGCTCCAGTCACCGGAGGAACTCGACCTGCCGGTGCGTTTCGCGCGCCCGCAGGGCTGGCTGGTGCTGTCCGTGACGGTGGTGGTCCTGGCGGCCGCGTCCGTGTGGGCGGTGACCGGGTCGGTCACGTCCACGGTGGACGCACCCGCCGTCCTCACCCACGGCGAGGGCAGCTACCTCCTGCAGAGCCCCGCCGCCGGTCAGGTCATCGCCGTCCTCGCGAAGGAGGGCGAGCGGCTGCCCGCGGACGCCCCCGTGCTGAAGGTGCGCACGGCCGAGGGCGTCACCGTGGTGCGGACGGTCGCCGCGGGCCGGATCACCGCGCTCGCCGCCTCCCTCGGACAGATCGTCTCCACCGGCGCGAACGTGGCCGCCGTCGAGAAGATCGCCGACGCGGGCGATCCGCTGTACGCCACGGTGTACGTCCCGGCGGAGAACGCGGCCGCCATCCCCGAGGACGCGGCCGTCGACCTCACCGTGCAGACCGTGCCGTCCCAGCAGTACGGCGTGCTGCGCGGCCGAGTGAAGTCGGTGGACCGCACGGCCCAGTCGGCGCAGCAGATCGCCGCGTTCCTGGGCGACAGCCAGCTGGGCGAGCAGTTCACCGAGGAGGGCCGCCCGGTGGCCGTCCTGGTCCGCCTCGAGAAGTCCTCGGCGACCAGGAGCGGATACCGCTGGTCGTCGGCGGGCGGACCGCCGTTCGGGCTCGCCTCCATGACCATGGCCACGGGCTCGATCCGGCTGGCCGACCAGCATCCCGTCGATTGGCTGCTCCCGTGACCGCCGCCGGACAGACCCGTGGCCGACGGCGGGCCGCGCCGCCCCGCCGCCCGGTCCCCAAGAGCCGGGTGAAGACCGTGTCCACGCCCACGGTGCTGCAGATGGAGGCGGTGGAGTGCGGGGCCGCCTCCCTCGCCATGGTGCTCGCCCACTACGGCCGGCACGTCCCGCTGGAGGAGCTGCGCATCGCGTGCGGGGTCTCCCGGGACGGTTCGCGCGCGAGCAACCTGCTGAAAGCGGCCCGCAGTTACGGCCTGACGGCCAAGGGCATGCAGATGGACCTGGCCGCGCTCACCGGGGTGGGCACGCCGGCGATCCTCTTCTGGGAGTTCAACCACTACGTCGTCCACGAGGGCCTGGGCCGGCGCTTCGGCCGGCGGGGCGTGTTCGTCAACGACCCCGCCAAGGGCCGGCGGTTCGTGCCCATGGAGGAGTTCGACGGCAGCTTCACGGGCGTCGTGCTGGTGCTGGAGCCGGGCGAGGACTTCGAGCGGGGCGGGCGCCGCCCCGGTGTGCTGGGCGCGATGCCGGCCCGGCTGCGCGGCACGGCGGGCACCCTGCCGGCCGCCGTGCTGGCGAGTCTGCTGCTGGTGCTGGTCGGCGCGGCGGTGCCGGCGCTGAGCCGGACCTGGATCGACACGTTCCTGATCGGCGGTCAGACCTCGCTGCTGGGCGTGCTGTTCGCGTCGATGGGGACCTGTGTGGCGCTCACGGTCGCGCTGACCTGGCTCCAACAGGCCAACCTCCACCACGGCCGGATCATCTCCTCGACGCTGTCCAGCGCCCGCTTCCTGCGGCATCTGCTGCGGTTGCCGGTGACCTTCTTCTCCCAGCGCAGCCCGGCCGACCTGGTCCAGCGTCTGCAGTCGAACGACGCGGTCGCCGAGACCCTGGCCCGCGACCTCGCGTCGGCAGGCGTGGACGCGGTGGTCGTCGTCCTCTACGCCGTTCTCCTCTACACGTACGACCCGCAGTTGACGTACGTCGGCGTCGGGGTGGCGCTGCTGAACATCGCCGCCATGCGGATCGTCGTCCGGATGCGGGCGACCCGGACGGCGAAGCTGCGCGCGGACACCGCGCGGCTCACCAACACGGCGTACACCGGGCTGCAGTTGATCGAGACGATGAAGGCGACCGGCGGCGAGGACGGCTACTTCCGCAAGTGGGCCGGGCAGCACGCGACCACCCTGGAGGAGCAGCAGCGGCTCGGGGCGCCGAGCGCCTGGCTGGGCGTGGTGGCGCCGACGCTCGCGACGCTCAACAGCGCGCTGATCCTGTGGATCGGCGGGATGCGCGCGATCGAGGGCCATGTCTCGGTGGGGCTGCTGGTCGCCTTCCAGGCTCTGGTCACCCGCTTCACCGCGCCGCTGACCCGGCTCAACGGCGTGGCGGGCCGCATCCAGGACTTCGCGGCGGACGTGGCCCGGCTGAAGGACGTGGAGAACTTCCGCGCCGACCCGCTCTACGACCGTCGCGAGGGCGCCGACTCCACGCGCCGGCTGCGCGGCCATGTCGAGCTGGAGAACGTCTCGTTCGGCTACAGCCCGCTGGACAAGCCGCTGCTGACCGGCTTCGACCTGACCGTCGGGCCCGGCCGGCAGGTGGCGCTGGTGGGCGGTTCGGGCAGCGGCAAGTCGACGGTGTCGCGGCTGATCTCAGGCCTGTACGCGCCCTGGGAGGGCGTCATCCGGATCGACGGGCAGCGGCTGGAGGACATTCCGCGGGGGGCGCTGGCCTCGTCGGTGTCCTTCGTCGACCAGGAGGTGTTCCTGTTCGAGGGGTCGGTCCGCGACAACGTGGCGCTGTGGGACCCGTCGATCCCCGACGACGCGGTCGAGGAGGCGCTGCGTGACGCGGCGCTCCTCGACGTCGTCCTGCGCAGGCCCGGCGGCATCCGCAGCAGGGTGGAGCAGGACGGCCGCAACTTCTCCGGCGGGCAGCGGCAGCGGCTCGAGATCGCGCGGGCGCTGGTGCGCCGGCCCAGCATCCTGGTGCTGGACGAGGTGACCAGCGCGCTGGACGCGGAGACCGAGCAGACGGTGATGGACAACCTGCGCCGGCGGGGCTGTGCGTGTGTGGTGATCGCCCACCGGCTGAGCACCGTGCGCGACAGCGACGAGATCGTCGTGCTGCGGCACGGCGCCGTGGTGGAGCGCGGGCGGCACGAGGAGCTGGTGGCCCTCGGCGGCTCGTACGCGGCCCTGGTCAGGGAGCGCTGAGATGACGGAGAGCGCCGACATGACCGCCGTCTCCGAGGGCGGGCTCGACGTCGTCCTGGCCGCGCTGGCCGGGATGGGCTCGCGGATCGACTGTGCGGGCTCGGGCCGGCTCGACCTGGAGGGTCCGCAGGTGCTGTGGCTGGTCGCGTCCGGCGCGCTGGACCTGTTCGCGGTGGACGCCGGCCAGCAGGGGCACTGGCACCATCTGGGCCGGCTGGAGGCGGGCGCGCTGCTGGTGGGGCCGGTCGCCGGGCCCCGGCACACGCTCGCCGCGCGCCCGTCGCGGGACTGCGTGGTGCACCGCGTCGGACTGCGCGAGCTGTACCAGCCCGCGCACACCCGGACCTGGTCGTACGACGAGTACGGCAACCCCCGGTACGTGCCCCCGACGTCGAGTCCGCTGGAGTACGCGCTCGCCCTCGGCGTCGGCCGCGGACTGTCGGTCCTCTTCCAGGCGCCGACGGCAGCTGAGGGGCCCGCGGAGGTCCAGGACGACGACGTGTTCTGGATGGAGGTCCCGCCGGGGAGTGTGCAGTACGGCTCGCTGTACGGCGAGGAGGCGGCCGCCGACCTGCTGATGGACCCGGCGGTGTGGCAGTCCATGGTCGACCAGCAGTACCGGCTGCTGACCACGCTGGACCGCTGGATCGAGCAGCTGGAGCGCACCCACGAGACCCGCACGGCCGCCGGGATCAGGGCCGGCGAGGCGGTGCGCGCCCAGGCCGACCAAACGCTCCTCGCGTCGATCGGCGGGAAGTCCCGGCAGCGCGCCACGGCCGCCGACGCCGACGCGACGTTCGCCGCCTGCCGACTGGTCGCGCGGGCCGCCGGGATCACTCTCGTCGAGCCCGCCCGGACGGGCGACGACGGCGACCGGCTGGACCCGGTCGAGCGGGTCGCCCTGGCCTCGCGGGTGCGCGCCAGGGCCGTCCGCCTCGACGGCCGCTGGTGGCGCGACGACGTGGGGCCGCTGGTCGGGCGCCGGGCCCTGTCCGGGGCGCCCGTGGCGCTGCTGTGGCGGCGCGGCGGCTACGTGGCGGTGCACCCGGCGACCGGTCGGGAGACGCCGGTCGAGAAGGCGAACGCGGAGGAGTTCGAGCCGCGGGCCGTCATGTTCTACCGGCCGTTGCCGGAGCGGCGGCCCGGCCCCCTCGGTCTGCTGCGGTTCTGTATGCGCGGCGCCGCGGGGGACCTGACGAACCTGCTGCTCAGCGGTTTGGCGACGGTGGCGCTCGGGGCGCTGGTGCCGATCGCCACGGGCAAGGTGCTCGGCGAGTACGTGCCGAAGGCCCAGCAGGGTCTGATCGTGCAGCTGTGCCTGGCCGTGATGGTCGCCGGCGTGGTCGCGGCGGCGTTCACGCTGCTGCAGAACCTGACCGTGCTGCGGCTGGAGGGGCGGGTGGAGGCGACGCTCCAGCCGGCGGTGTGGGACCGGCTGCTCAGACTGCCGACGACGTTCTTCGCCGAGCGGTCGACGGGTGAGCTGGCGAGTGCCGCGATGGGGGTCAGCGCGATCCGGCGGCTGCTGGCGGGGCTCGGCCCGTCGGTCGCGCAGTCCGTCACGATCGGCGCGATGAACCTGGGGCTGCTGCTCTGGTACAGCGTGCCGATGGCGCTGGCCGCGATCGGCATGCTGGTCGTGATCGCGTCCGTGTTCCTGGCGCTCGGGCTGTGGCAGGTGCGCTGGCAGCGGCGGCTGGTCGTGCTCTCCAACAAGCTGAACAACCAGGCGTTCCAGACGTTGCGCGGGCTGCCGAAGCTGCGGATCGCGGCGGCCGAGAACTACGCGTACGCGGCCTGGGCGGCGCAGTTCGCGCGCAGCCGTGAGCTCCAGCAGCGGCTCGGTCGGATCAAGAACCTGAGCACGGTGCTGGGCTCGGTGTACCTGCCGCTGTGCTCGCTGCTGATGTTCATGCTGCTGGCGGGCCCCGCCCGGGGGGCGCTGTCGGCGGGCGACTTCCTCACCTTCAACACCTCCATGACGATGCTGCTCACCTCGGTCACCTCGTTGACCGGCGCGTTCGTGTCGGCGGTGGCCGCGTTGCCGCTGTTCGAGGAGATCCGGCCGGTGCTGGAGGCCACCTTGGAGGTCCGCACCGGGAGCACCCGTCCCGGTCCGCTGACCGGCGCGCTGGAGGCCCGTCGGCTCTCCTTCCGCTACTCGGACGACGGCCCCCTCGTCCTCGACGACGTCTCCTTCGAGGTGCGGCCGGGCGAGTTCGTGGCGGTCGTCGGCCCGAGCGGCTGCGGCAAGTCGACCCTGCTGCGGCTGCTCATCGGCTTCGACAGGCCGCTCTCGGGCAGTGTGCTGTACGACGGCCAGGACCTGGCGGCGCTGGACCAGGCGGCGGTGCGCCGGCAGTGCGGAGTGGTGCTGCAGCACGCCCAGCCGTTCACCGGCTCGTTGCTGGACGTCATCTGCGGGACCGGGGCCTACACGCCGGAGGAGGCGATGGGGGCCGCGGAGCTGGCGGGGCTCGCGGAGGACATCCGGCGCATGCCGATGGGGCTGCACACGATCGTCTCCGGCAGCGGGTCCGTCTCGGGCGGTCAGCGTCAGCGTCTGATGATCGCGCAGGCGCTGATCCGTCGGCCGCGCATCCTGTTCTTCGACGAGGCGACCAGCGCCCTCGACAACGAGACGCAGCGCACGGTCATCGAGAGCACCCGCAAGCTCAACGCGACGCGTGTGGTCATCGCGCACCGGCTGTCGACGGTGATGGACGCCGACCGGGTGATCGTGATGGAGAACGGCAGGATCGCCCAGCAGGGCCCGCCGGCGCAGCTCCTCGCGGACACTGCGGGCCGGCTGCACGAGCTGGTGCGACGACAGCTCGCGTAGCGCGCGGACCGTGCCGCGGCAGCTCGCTCGGCGCCCGCGGGACGCGCGCGGCCGGGCGGTCCTCCTTCGCACCTCGGGCGCGCTATCGAAACTTTGCCGTTTCGCAGAATCTGGTCTAGCCTCCATGTGTACGAAACGGTTTCGTTTACGTGTTCTTTGCCCACGTCCCGGGAGTGGTTGCCCATGTCCTCCAAAACCCTGACGGAAGACGCCCGCGCCGGCGCCGAACAGGATCCGTCCGCGGCCTCCGCCAAGAAGTGGTGGATCCTCGCGGTGGTCGCCCTCGCCCAGCTGATGGTGGTGCTGGACGCCACCATCGTGAACATCGCGCTGCCCTCCGCCCAGGCGGACCTCGGCTTCTCCGACGGCAGCCGGCAGTGGATCGTCACCGCGTACGCACTGGCGTTCGCCTCCCTGCTGCTGCTCGGCGGCCGCATAGCCGACCTCTTCGGCCGCAAGACGGCCTTCCTGATCGGCGTCGTAGGCTTCGCCGCCGTATCGGCGCTCGGCGGCGCCGCCGCCAACTTCGAGATGCTGGTCACCGCCCGCGCGCTGCAGGGCGTGTTCGGCGCGCTCCTCGCCCCGGCCGCGCTCTCCCTGCTCAACACCACGTTCACCGACGCCAAGGAGCGGGCCAAGGCGTTCAGCGTCTACGGCGCCATCGCCGGCGCGGGCGGCGCGGTGGGCCTGCTGCTCGGCGGCGTCCTGACCGACGCGCTCGACTGGCGCTGGACGCTCTACGTCAACGTGGCCATCGCCGTCGTCGCCTTCGCGGGCGGCTGGCTGCTGCTCTCCAACCACCGCGACGCCGCCAACTCCAAGCTGGACGTGCCCGGCACCGTCCTGGTCGCCGGCGGTCTGTTCGCCCTGGTCTACGGCTTCTCCAACGCGGAGACGCACGACTGGGGCTCCCCGCTGACCTGGGGCTTCCTGATCGTGGGCGGGCTGCTGCTGGCCGCCTTCGCCTGGTGGCAGACCCGCGCCGCGCACCCGCTGCTGCCGCTGCGCATCCTGCTCGACCGCAACCGCGCCGCCTCCTTCGTGGCCGTGCTCGTCTCCGGCGCCGGCATGTTCGGCGTGTTCCTCTTCCTCACCTACTACCTGCAGCTGAACCTGGGCTTCAGTCCGACGAAGACGGGTGTGGCGTTCCTGCCGATGGTCGGCGCGCTGATGGTCGCGGCACAGCTCGGCACGACCGCCCTGGTGCCGCGGCTCGGCCCGAAGGCGGTCATCCCGCTGGGCTTCGCCGTCGCCGCGGCCGGCATGGCCTGGCTGACCGGGATCGGCGTCGGCTCGCACTATCTGAGCGCCGTCCTGCCGCAGCTCGTCGTCATCGGCGTCGGCCTCGGCCTGGTCATGCCGCCCGCCATGCAGCTGGCCACCGGCGGGGTCGCCGCCGAGGACGCGGGCGTGGCCTCGGCCACCGTCAACGCCATGCAGCAGGTGGGCGGATCGATCGGCACCGCGCTGCTGAACACGCTCGCCGCGAGCGCCGCGACCGACTACCTGGCCGGCAAGAACCCGGCGGACAAGCTCGTCCAGGCACACGCCACGATCGAGAGCTACACCACGGCGTTCTGGTGGTCGGCCGGCTTCTTCGTCGCGGGCGCGGTCATCGCCTTCGCGCTCTTCCGCCGCGGAGTGCCGCAGCAGGACGCGGACGCCGCGCCGGTGATCCACATGTGACGGTCCGGGCGCAGGGCCGCCCGCCGGGGAGAGGGGCCGCCCTCCCCACCCGACGGCGGCCCCACCCGCGGCGGACCC
>NZ_JBEPBI010000154.1:0-18699 GCF_040299045.1 Streptomyces sp. NPDC001027 | reverse complement strand
CGCGGGGCGCCGGGGGCGACTCTGCCCCGGCCGCTGCCGACGAGGATCCCTTCCACGGCCCGGGCGAGGGCCCGGCCGCGGCCCAGCGGCTCCCCCTGGCCCAGCACGGTCGTCAGCGCCTCCAGCACCTCGCTCCGCCCGGGAGCGGGAAGCCCCCGCAGCCGGGCCAGGTCGCAGGCCAGCCGCAGGGTCTCCCTCGCTTCGCCGGTGCCCGCGGTGTGTCCGGCCCCACGCAGGGCACGGCACACGTCGGTGATCGCGCAGGCGGCGGCGTCGTGTACCCGGTCCGGATCCCCGGCGGCGGCGAACATCGCCTGCTGCCAGCGGGGGTCGCGGATGCCGGCGGGGTAACCGGAGCGCGAGTCCAGCAGGTCGAAGGCGTACGGGACGAAGGAGGTGACGACGCTCGAAACGCTCCCGGCGACGCCGGCCATAGCGCTCCCGGCGACGCCCGTCACCGTGCCGTCCGCTCTCTCCGGGGCGCCCGCCGTCGTTGCGTCGACGTCCGCCAACGCCGGGGCGTGGAAGGCCCCGACCACCGCCGCCGCCCGCCGCCCGCTCGCCATGGCCTGCGCCAGCGCGGACCGCATGTACGCCTCCCGCGCCAGGTCCACGGCCGCCACTCCCCCGGACGCCTCCGCGTCCCGGCGCAACGCCCAGCCGACGCCGAGCGCCGCGCGGCGAACCGCCTCCGGAGTGCTCCCCGGTGCGAGGACCTCCACCGCCCGGTCCCACAGGTCGTCGCCGTCGCGTCCGGTACCGGCGGCGGTGAGGGCGTCGGCGAAGACGGTCCGCAGGTCACCGGTCCTGTCGGGCCCGTCAGCGCCCCAGCCGGGGCTGGCCAACGGCAGGTCGCAGCAGAGGACTTCGGCCCCGCGTCGGCGTGCCCAGCGGACCGCGGCCAGCTCCGGGGAGAAGTCCGCGAGGGGGTAGAAGCCGATGCTTCCGTCCTCCCGCGCGCCGGCGAGGGCGACGGGCGCGACCGTGCGGGCGTCGGCGAGGTGGACGAGCCAGGGCTGGAAGTCGGCGGGCAGTTCGACGCAGACGACATCGGCGCCGGACGCGTCGAGCAGCACGGGCACGGCGGCGGCGAGCGCGGGGCTGTGATGACGTACGCCGAGGAGGTAGGGCCGTACGGAATCGGCTAGGGCGGCGACGGCGGCCCGGGGCTCTCCCCGGACCTGGACGCCGTGCGGAACGTGCGTGGTCACCGGAGGTTCTCCCGCAGGTCCCACAGGCGCCGCCAGAGCGCCGAGCCGTCCTCGGCCCGGCGGCGGACCGGGCCGTCCCAGTAGCCGAGGAGGCGGGCGTGGTCGGCGGGGTCGTCCTTGCGGACCACGCCGAGGAGATGGCCGGGGACGAGGTCGAGGGTGTCCCCGGCGGGCAGGTAGGCGGTGGCCACGCCGAGGCCGGTGGCCACCTGGACCGCCTCGGCGGTCGACATCACCGTGCCCGGCCGCTCCACGTCCCAGCCCTCGGCGCAGCGGCCGGTGCGCAGGTCGCGGAAGACGGTGACGAGGACGTCGAGGACCGCGTCGTCCACGCCGAAGGCCGCGCCCGCGCGCTGGACGGCGGCGACCGCTTGGCCGCGGACGAGCGCGATCTCCGCCTCGGGGTCGGCGATCGGGTGGACGGTCTCGAAGTTGAAGCGGCGCTTGAGGGCGGCGGACATCTCGGAGACGCCCCGGTCGCGGAGGTTGGCGGTGGCGATGACGGTGAAGCCGGATGCTGCCGCGATCTGGGCGTCGTCCGTGCCGGACAGTTCGGGGACGCTGACGCGCCGGTCGGAGAGGATCGACACCAGGGCGTCCTGGACCTCGGGCAGACAGCGGGTGATCTCCTCGACGCGGGCCACCCTGCCGGTGCGCATGGCGCTGAGGACGGGTGAGTCGACCAGTGCCCGGCGGGACGGACCCTGGGCGAGGAGGAGGGCGTAGTTCCAGCCGTAGCGGAAGGCGTCCTCGGCGGTGCCGGCGGTGCCCTGCACGGTGAGCGCGCTGGTGCCGCAGACGGCGGCCGACAGCAGCTCGGACAGCATGGACTTGGCGGTGCCGGGCTCACCCACGAGCAGCAGCCCGCGCTCCCCGGCGAGGGTGACCACGCACCGCTCGACCAGCGCACGCTCGCCGACGAACTTGGGGGCGAGGACGAGGCGCTGTCCGGCCGCCTCCAGGGTCCTGCCGTCACTGCCGCAGATGAACGTGACGACGGCACGCGGGGTCAGCGCCCAGCCCGGCGGGCGGGGGCCGTCGTCGTGGGCGGCGAGGAAGGCGAGTTCGGTGGCGTGGCGCTCCTCGACGGGCAGGATCTGCCGGATCGGGGCGGCGGCGGCCGTCGTGGTGCTCATGGACGTCCCTGGTCGTTCGGTAGGGCCGGAGAAGGGTGGTGGCGGGTGTCGAGGAGGCGTCGGCCGTCGCGCTGGGCGGCGTGCCAGTCGGCCCAGCGGTCTCCCGCCTGCGCGGCCAGCAGACCGAAGACCTCGCCGACCCGGTCGACCGCGACGGCCAGGGCGCACAGGCGGTCGACGAGTTCCGCGGACGCTTCGCCGGCGGCGGCCGTCGTGTGCAGCGCGGCCGTCGTGTGCAGTGCCCGGACCAGCGCGACGGTGGCGGCGTCCCGGTCCACGGCGGCGAGGTCACCGGTGAGCAGCCCGTCGAGGGCCTCCACGGTGGCGGGCAGGACGGCGATGTCGAGGAGCGGACGCAGTTCGGGGAGTCTTTCGAGGACCGGTCGGCGCTGGTCTGGTCCGATGCGGGTGAGGGCGTGCAGCACCGCCCAGCGGTCGACGGAGAGGCGTTCGCGCCCCGGCCAGGCGGCGGGAGCAGCCGCCTCGGGCGGATTCGCGCCGAGCATGACCGCGGCCAGGACCAGGTGGACCGGGCTGCGTTCCGCCTCCGGCAGACTGCGTTCGGCGTCGAGGAGTTCCTGCCAGCGTCCGGCCAGGACCAGCGCCGAGGGCAGGCAGCGGGCGGCGCCGGCCGCCGTGGCGAACTCGACGATCCGCTCGCGGGCGGCCGGATCGGGGTCGCTCCGCAGCAGCTCCTCCCGGATCAGCCCCGAGAGGTAGGACCGGAAGGTTCCGTACCAGTGGCCGTTGAGGCCCCCGTAGTCCTGGGGGGACCGCAGCCGTAGCCCGGCTTCCCCCACGGCGGAGGCGTCGAGCCGGTCGCAGGCCCGTTCGGCCTCCGCCTGCCGTACCTCGTGGCGGAGCCAGTCCACGGTCAGGTCGAGGAAGTCCGCCGGAGCCGGATCCCCGACGCCGTCCACCGGCGCGGGGAACCAGGGCAGGCCGGCCAGGGTCCGCCAGTTCGAGGTGTCGGCGAACTCCCGGAGCACGAAGTCGTCGTGCAGATCGTCGTAGCGGTCGTCGGCCGGCTCCTTCAGCTGCCCGTCGTAGCCGAAGCTGTCCAGCCAGACCGTGCCCGCCCAGGGGCCGTTGAGCACGAGCCGGGCCAGCATGTGGCTGCGCGTGGCGCCCAGGATCAGCGTCCCGTCGTCGGGGTCGGCGCCCGCCGGGAGGTCGTAGAAGGCCTGGGCCGGGTCGTCGAACTGGGCGTAGAACTCGCCCGGACCTGCGTCGAAGAAGTCGGCGCCCTGCTCCGCCTCCCACTCGGTGATCTCGTCCGGCCGTCCGGCCCAGGATGCGTGCAACGGGAACGACTTGCGGTGCCCGGGGTCGTCCTTCTCTCCGAAGGGCTGCGCGGCGTACCGCATCAGCCCGGCGCCGGGATCGCCGAACTCCAGCAGATACCTGCGGTAGTTCTCCGGCAGCCTCAGTCCGTTGCGGGTCTCGAACGCGGCCACCTCGCTCTCGTCCAGCGGGACGAACGCCGTGCGCCACACCTGGCCGTCGCCCGGCCGCAACACGTCCCACCGGGCGAGCAGTTCGCGTATGCGGGCAAGCCGCCGGTCGATCTGCTCGTCGTCCAGCGGCCGTCGGGACACAGCCGACTCGATCATCGTGCATTCCTTTCGGTCATGGCGGGCTTCAGCGGCGGCGGCCGGTCTTGACCTTCAGTTCCTCGAAGCGCGGCACATCGCCCTCGCGGATCCGCCGCCAGGCCCTGCGGTACAGGTCGGGGGCCGGTTCGGTCGGTACGAGCTGGCCCAGGCGGACCTCGGCGAGTTCGCCGTAGAGCGGCGGCTTCCACTGCTCCAGCGGCAGACGCGGGGACGCGAGGGCCTCCCAGCCGCCCGGCAGGAACAGCGAGCGTCCGGCGCGGCTGCGGCTCGCTTCCACCACCAGGTCGGTGGAGCCCAGTTCGGCGCGGGCGGCCTTGAGGCGGGCGGGCTTCCAGCCGGTCCAGCGAGCCGTGTTGCGGTCGGTGGGGTCGGGCATCGCGAGGAGCATCAGATAGAGCGCGGCGGCGTCCTCGCCGATGCCGTACTCCTTCGCCGCCTCGGTCACGAGCTCCGGCACGGAACGGGTGGGGTCCTGCGGATACCAGGCGCCGTCCTTGTCGCGCACACCGGCGACCGGATCGCCCGGGTCGTCGAGCAGGGCCGCGAACCGCGCAGAGCGGGCGAGGCGCAGCGCCGCCTCGGCCGCGAACGGCGCCCCGTCCCGGGCGAGGCGCAGCGCGGGCAGGTACGGGTCCTGGCCGTCCGCGTCGAGGAGGGCGACGTACAGGGCGGGGGCGGGCTGGTCGTCGTAGGTGGCCATGACGATCGCGCCGTACCGCTCGTAGCCGCCGGCGACCTCGGTGGGCTGACCGGCTGCCTTGCGGAAGTCGGGCAGGTGAACGTACTGGACGAGGTCGAGCAGCAGTCCGGGGTGGGCCAGCCGGTCCCGTATCGCGGCGAGGACGGCGGGCAGCGCGGCGCGGATCGGGTCGCCGGCCGGCAGCCGATGCGCCAGCCAGGCCGCCACGGCGACCGTGTCGATCAGGGTGGCCGCGGTGAACCCGACGGCGTGCTCGTCGACCGGTGCAGCCCGGTCCCCGGTGACCGACCACTCCAGGTCCCGGCTCAGGCGGGGCTCGGAGGCGGGGTCGAGCAGCGCGGCCAGCGTCGAGTGCTCGGCGTTCAGCACGCGCTGCGCCTCGCCGAGCAGCGCCTCGGGCACGATCCTTCGCCTGCCGACCTCGCTGTTCCACACCTCGGCGGCGGCTGCCGTGTCGGGGCCGTCCGTCCACAGCCGGGCCGGGTCGGACGGCAGCAGCGCGGCGACGACGGCCCTGAGGGCGGCGATGGGGGTCTTGCGCAGTTCGTCCTTGGCCAGGGAGGCGTCCGTCGCCTTCACCCGGAGCACGGCCCGCGCCTCGGGGGTGAGGAAGGACCGTTCGTCGCTGTCCACCTGCGGCAGTCCCGCCACGATCAGCCGGGCCATCGTCGGGGTGACCCCCGTCAGCAGGGCGAACTCCTCTGCCGCCGCCGGGATCCACGGGGCCGGTCCGCGTTCGTCCAGGTCGGCGAGGAACGTCGTGAGCCAGCCTGCGTCGCGGTCCTCGCCGACCTGGTAGGCGGCTTCGACGGTGTAGGGAGCGGGGACCTCGAAGCGGTCGGCCGGGTCGTGGAAGAGCGCGTCGAAGTCGCAGCCCTCCTTCACGTCACGCGAGGTGCACTTGGCGACCGCGAGGAAGGCGCCGCCGTCCAGGTGCAGCACGCCCCGCCAACTGCCCTCGCGCCACTCGCCTTCCGGGGTGCGCAGATGGCGCGCCTCGACCTGGAGGGAGACCCGGCGCCAGCGCAGGGGCCCGGCGGCCGAGCTCAACCCGAGTGCGTCGAACTCCCGCAGCAGCGCCACCAGAGCCTGCCGGTGCTCCGCCGGGGTGGTGGCGGACGCGACCCGGAACGCCGTCGCCGTGAAGAAGTCGGCCACGGGCTCGTCGTACAGGTAGCCGTCGGGCAGTTCGGGGCCGTCGAGGTGAAGGCGCGGGGTCGGTGCGAAGTCGTCGGCCCCGCCCAGAGCGGGCGCGGACCCCTCGGAGCCGCCAGGAGCCGCCACGACGTCGTGGGAGCCGTGCACGACCGACGCGGCGCCGTCGACCGCGCAGGAGTCCCCTGCCGAGTCGGCGGTCGTGTGCGAAGCCGCCGCGGAGTCCTCCGCCGCGCGCAAGCCCCCCACCGAGCCGTCGGCCGGATCCGAGTCCTCGCCCGCTCGCATCGCCCGCTTCAACACCCGGAGCCGCCGGAAGACGTTGTCGCGGTCGGCCCCGTAGTGGTACCAGCCGGCCCGGGAGCCGTCGAGGCCGCTGAGCGCGTCGCGCAGCAGGCGGTCGGAAGGACCGGCCGGGCCCTCGTCCTCCTCGGCGCCGGCGAGCTCCGCGGTCAGCCGGGTCGCCGCCGCGTCGAGGACCTTCTGCTGCTCGGCGGCATACCGCACCACGCCCGCGATGCCCGCCAGGAGCGCCTTGTCGGTGACCTGGTGCAGCAACTCCAGCACGTCACCCGTGAGTTCGGCCTTGAGCAGGGCCCGGGCGGCGTCGTCGTCGATGGCGCGCAGGGCCGCGGAGCCCTGCGGGTCCCGGGGCCGCAGACAGTGCCAGTACCGCAGCGGCGGCAGGATGGGGACGCCCTCCGCGAAGTCGCCCGGAGCGCCGTCCACCCTCGCGGTGGCCGTCACGACGCCGTCCTGGTCGACGAGGTGAATGCGCCAGTCGTCCCGGGTCGCGGCCACGGGCCGGTCGGCGCCGGGGAACAGCACTGCGGCGTACGGCGCTCCGAGGTCGGCCGGCACGGTGACCTGGCGTCCGGCCAGGTCCTCGCCGCGCCGGGAGCCGTCGGGCAGGCGTACCACGCGCCAGCCGAGCAGTCCGTCCACCGGCACTCCGGCGGGGGTGACCTCGTCGAAGGGGTAGGGCGTCAGCGAGCCCCGCACCCGGGCGCCCTCCCCATGAACGTCGGCGAGGAAGGCGGGCACGCTCTCGCGGCCGAGTCTCCCGGTGGCCGGGTCGCTCTCGAGCCAGCCGTCGCCTCCCCAGGTCCAGTAGGAGGCGCCGTCCCCGAGCAGTTTCGCCTCGATGGGCACGGTGGTGTCGCCGCGGTGCAGGACGCCGGCGCCGGTGATCCGGCCGCCGCCGGGCAGGGGCAGGGTCGGGACGCCGGTGTCCTCCCGGTACCAGTCCATCCGGGTGCCCCGGCCGTCGTGGGCGCCCGCCAGGGTCAGGACCCGGTCGGGGCTGTGGTGCCAGTATCCGCGCAGGCCGTGGTCGTGGGTCCGCCAGTAGACGAGGAGTTCACCGTCCACGAAGTGGAAACCGGGGTCACCGTAGGCGCCCTGGGCGGGCAGCCGCAGATCGTGGGTGAGCACGGCGCCCTCGGGTCCGATCACCCGGACCTGCGCGGAACCGGCGGTGATGACATACGGCCAGGCGTCGGCGACGTACAGGTCCTGGACCCGCTCCCCGGGCACGAGCTCCCTGGCCGCCTCTTCCCAGGCGGGCCAGCCGAGTTCGTCGATGAGCCCGGCCCTGAGCGTGCGGGCGAGCAGCGGGCCCAGGTCGGTGGCGGCCACCTCCCGGATCTCCTCCTCGGCGAGCCTGAGCGCCTCGCCGGGGAGCCACTTCAGCCGCTTCAGCGCGTCGGGCAGGCCGGGCAGGCCGGTGGTGATCGAGCGGCGCGCGACCTCGCGCACCCAGTCGGCCAGCATCGGCCTTCCGCCGGGCGACTGGATGAGGGCCCGGATGGTGTCCAGGTCGTCCTCGTCGCCGTCGAACGTGTCGGCCGCCTTGTGGAAGACGTCCCGGAACCGCTCGGCGGCGGCGAAGGCGAGCAGGTCGCGCCGGTTCTCGCCCTTCGCCCACCGCGCCAGCTCGATCTGGTGGTAGACGCCTGCGGGCACGTCCAGAGCGAGCAGCAGGTCCAGCAGGTCCAGATCGTGTCCGGCGCACAACTGCCCTCCGGACACGCCGAGTTCGGCGCGCAGCCGGTCGGCGGACAGCTCGGTGAGCCGGTACAGGGCGGGCAGTTGCGTGGGCTCGTGGTAGCTCTGTGCCCTCGCCTGGAACTCCAGGAAGCGGACGAACCAGCCCACGGTGCCGTCGTGCGGCCGCTCCTCGTCGGACCGCGAGTCGTCCCAGACCCCCGCAAGGGCCCCGGACTCCTCCAGAAGGTCCAGCCACAGCAGCAGTGCATCCTGGTCGCCGGTGTCGGGCATGAGGTTCAGCAGCGTGCCGCGCACCGCGGGCTCTCGTCGGGCCAGGGCGACGACGGCCGCGCGGTGGCGTTTCCACCAGCCCGGCGCCGCCTTCGCCGTGGCGGACAGCGCGAGCAGGCCGGCCACGTAGTCCTGCTCGACCGCGCCCCCGTCCCGGCCGGCCGCGCGGGCCAGTTTCCGGACGTCGCTCGCCAGCTGGGCGGACGGCACGAGTCCGCCCGCGGTGCGCCGTACGCACATCCGCGTGAAGCGCTCCAGCGCCTCCGGGGCCGGCACCCGGGCGGCCAGTTCCCTGCCGTATCCCGAGAGCGCCGTCGCCGTCAGCCCCCCGGCGAGGGCGAACTCCAGGAACACCGCGTCCAGCCGCTCCTCGTCCACCGCGAGCCCGTACTCGGCCTCGGCGGCGCGGGCCCGGCCGAACATCTGCGCCGCGTAGACGGGGTTCTCCGCCGACACGAAGACCCGGCCGGCCTGTTCGTGGAAAGTGGGCAGGAAGTGCGGGACGGCCAGGGCGAGTTGCCGGGCGGTCTCCCGGTAGGCGTCCAGGGCGGCCTTCGGACGGGACTTCGCAAGGCGTGCGATCCGCTCCAGCTCCGGCACGACGGCCAGCGCATGGTGGCCGTCCTGCGGGTGGTGCACCAGCACCCACTCCGGGAACCCGAGCGCCTGACGTGCCCCGAGCCCGACCTCGACCGGTTCCGCGCACGTCTCGAGGCCGAGGTAGCCGGCGGCCAGATCCTCCGCCGCGCCCAGCTCCCCGGCCACCAGCCGCACGACCACACGGTCGTCCAGCCCCGGATGGGTGTACGACCGTGCCGTCAGCGGCACCGCCCGCTCCCCCGCGCCTTCCGTGCCGAGCGGCAGCACCGCACCGGCCGGCAGTTCCTCGTACGACATCCGTGCTCCCCCGCTCACGCGCCCGCCCCCTCTTCGATCTCGCGCCCGGCGTACAGCGCCGCGGCCATCCGCATCCCCTCCGACCAGGCCACCGGGCCGACCTCCGCCGGCCGCAGCCGACGGCCCTGCGGGTCGAGCCAGGACAGCGCGCCGGTGTGCACCTCGTAGTCCCACGGCTCCCCGATCCACACGGCCGCCTCGACGGTGCGCTCCCCGTCGCGCACCCGGCAGGTGGCCAGGGAGCCGGAGACCCGGTAGCCGAGCGAGGCGGCACGCGCGGTGAGCGCGGAACGCCAGAACCGGCCCCCGGCGAACTCGGAGACGTCCCTCGCCTTCTCGTCCAGGTCCTCGGGCTTGCGCCAGGTCGCCCGGTGGAGCTGCTCGACGCGCTGCACGATCCCCAGCTCGGCCGCGAACCCGCGCAGGTCCTCCAGGTCCGGCAGCAGCACCGGGTGCGCGAACGTCACGGTCCGCGGGCGGAGCCGTACGGTCTCGCCGTCGAGGTCGACCACCCGCAGCTCACCGGCCTGCGTGACGTCCCGCAGGAAGCCCGCCTCGTCCGCTCCGTCGCCGACCACCACGAGGTCGCGCAGCGCAGACCGCCAGGCCTCGTCGGGCCAGACACGGGCGACCAGTTCCGTGGGCGCCGGCAGCGACGACACCATCCAGGTGTCCACCTGTGCCACACACGCGGCATCGTGCCGCTCCAGCCACTCGGCGAAGCGGCGCAGCCGCTCCACCTGCGGGTGGTCCTTGAGCGCCTTCGGCAGCGACTTCAGCTGTCGCCCCGCCGACCGGCCGGACGTGGCCCTGGCCGCCACCCGCCCCTCTACCAGGGCGACCTCGTACGCGTCACCCGCCGCAAGCCAGCCCACCGGCCCCGCCTTCCGCATCAGGAGAACTCGAATCGACACACCGTCCGCCGGGATCCGGCACTCGGTGTGACGATGAGCGGAACGCTAGGAGCAGCCACTGACAGTCGCCCGGGCGAATCTCTCCGGCGTACCCCGAGTCAAGCCTGTGACCTGGGGCGACGCATCCGGGGAACCACGTAATCGCGGTACGTACTACCCGGGGAGAGGCGGGACCTGGCCCCCGTGGGGTCGGCGCCCGACGGTGCGGGACCTGCTTCCGGGCGACGCCGTCGTCGTGCGGCGGAGTCCTGGGGAGTGCGCCGTGCGTGGGGTGTTCACCGCGGAAAGGCGCTGAGGGTTCCGTCGGCCTAGGTGATCTCAGTCGAGGAAGAGCGCCGCAAGCCGTGGGAGGCGGCGCCTCATCTGCTCCTCGTCTTCGGGGTCCCGGTTCCATTCCTCACCCAGCAGCCGCTCCGGACGCGCCATGCCGCTCAGCGCAGTCGCGACCGCCGTGTCGAGCGAGTCGGTCTCCCCCTGGACCCTCTCGTAGGCATCCGAGATCAGATGGCTCACGCACTCGTAGCCGATCCAGCCCCCTTCCTCACGGCTCATGCGGATCACCGTAGGCAATGCGGCGAGGGAGTCGGGATTCGCCACCGCACGGCTGAACGCGTCCCGCCCGAGAAGGATCAGCCCGCCACGGAAGTCCATGAATCCGTCGCTGGTGAGGCTGCCCTCCATCAAGTAGGCGGCCATGCTCAACGAATGCCGGTAGGCCGAATCCTGCACCTCGACGTACGTGACGTAGAAGTCGATGATCTCGGCCGGCTCCAGCGCGGCAAGGACACCGACCAGCGCCTCAGGCAGCGGATCATCCGGCAGTTCACGATCGTCGGCGCGGTCACCGACCGCGGCCCGGGCCATGTCGACAAGCCGCCACCATGCATCCATGTCCATGACGGCGCGGCGTGAGCCGTTTCCCACGACGGCCGCCCCTCTTCCTGTCCGGCACTGGCCGCGTAGACCGCGCCGGGGTCGTACTCCTCCAGGGGACGGCCCAGGAGGACCGCGAAGGCGTCGGCGAACCGTGCGTCCCAGCCGCCGTCCGCCGACGGCGACGCCGAACCGGCGCGGGAATCCCCGAGAACGGAAGAGGCAGAGGGTTCGAGCGCCATCCCGGAACCATAGTCACGCCCGACGACATCACTCCCGTGGAGAGCCACCCCCGATACGGATTCCCGTGGCGAGTTACGTGGTTCCACGTACCCGCCCGCCTTCCGGACGGACGTTGTTCGACGCCCTGCATGCCGCTGCACCGCGCAAAGAGAACCGAAGGGGATGCGAAGGTGCGCCCAGTGCTGTTGCTGATGCACGTCGGTGGACACGGCTTTCGCAGGAAGAGCGACCTTGAGCCTGTGTAAGGATCGAACCATGAACGACATACGTTTCTGGTCCCTCATCGCATCGTTCGACTGGGAACGAGCCGGCGATGACGAGGCGGTGCTCGCTCCTGCCTCACAGGTCCTTCGAGGACTGTCGCCTGAGGAGATCGTCGCGTTCGAGGATCTGCTCGCCGCCAAGCTCTACGCCCTGGACACGCGAGAGCACGCTCGTTGGTGCTATCAGGGGGAGGCGGATCCCGACGACGGAGACGATTACATCTCCGCCGACGACTTCCTGTACCGACGCTGCGTGGTGGTGGCGAACGGCAGGGAGTTCTACGAGGGGGTACTCGCGGATCCCTCACGTTTCCCGACCGGAATGGAATTCGAGTCTCTCCTGTATCTCGCCGGCAACGCCTACGAGGCCCGGACCGGAATGCCGAATGACCGGCTCACGAGCGTGTCCTGGGAGAGCTTCAGCAACACCGCCGGATGGCGCCCCGCCCAGAGCACGACGGCAGGCCGCTATAACGGGCCCGAGGTGCCGCCGCTGAACCGCCGGCCTGCATAGAGCCGCTTCCTCTCCACGGCGGCGGGCCCTCGGAACAGGTGAGTGAGACGCTGACGCAGTGACAGCACGGAACAAGACCTTCCAGGCCCATTTGCGGCAGGCCGCCACCGACATCTTGGAGCACGTCCCCGAGCAGCTGAGACGTGAGATATACGGCCCCTGACGTGAATCCGGTCTCCGACCGGGAGAGGCGGTGATCGCGGTGGCGATTTCCTGGGCGACGCGGGAATTGCTCGACAGGTACGTCGGTGATCCGACTGCGGTGACTCGGCGGTGGGAGTCGACGGTCGTGGACGTGGTGCTGCGGTACGGGTCGCGATCCGATGTCGAAGCGCTGCTCCCGGTGTTCCTCGACGAGCCCGGTGCGCGCGAGGCTCTGGTTCCGGTATTCGCTCGCCATGGAGATGTCCGTGTGGGCGAACGCCTGCTGGAAGCGAGTGTCGAGGCGGGCAGGCTGCGCGACGGTGTGCCGACCGGTGTGCTGCACGCTGTCGGCTACCTGGGATGCGAGTCGGCCGAGCGGATGCTGTGGGAACACGTCGAGGGTCCGCACCAGGAGTCGACGGACGCGTGCCTGGGGTTGCTGAACCTGTCGTGTCGAGGTCTGAGGACCGACATCGCGGAGGCTCTGGAGCGGTACGTCGGCTCCCCCTTGTTCCCTGAGTTCCTGCCGATCCTCGCCACGAAGACGAGTGATCCGTCATGGTTGGGAAAGCTCGTCGAATGGGGTGAGGGCGGGGCGTCCACCGACTGCAACGGCGGGCTGATCCTGGGCATCGCCCTCCATGGCGACGCCGCACGTGCCGCATTCACCGGGCTGTTGTGGAATCCGCACTGGGAGGCGTACGGCGGCGGGACAGGATCGGACTACTGGGCGTATGCGGGCGCACGTGTGCTGGGGCTCGGCATGCCGGAGCTGTACGCCGCGCTGCTCGAGCGGTTGGATTCCGATTCGGGCTCCGACGACGAACGGCACTGCGTCGAGACATTCGCCGCCATGCTGACTCACTGGGTGGACCGTGGATGGCTCGGGCTGCGTATGGCGCCTGATCCGGATGAGAGCAGTGACGCGCTGTGCGGTCTTCTGTTCGAGTGGTCCTCGCCCCATGAGGACGACTCGCTGATCGGCCTGGCCGGCCGTCTGCTCGGCCACGACGACAGCCTTGTCACCCGGTTGCGCTGCCTGGAAGCGACCCTGCGGAGCGAGGCGAGACACGAGCTGGAGCTCCGCGTGGTCAAGTCTCGGTGAGGTGCGAATCCCTGCCGACCGTTACGTCGGACCGGCGGACACATGCCCCCCCTGCCGCCCACCGGCACGTGACCTCGCGCGACTCTGACCAGCCTCTTTGCAGAATCTCTTCCGCCTGGCAGAAGCCGTCTTGCCGAGCCCGCGCCCGCCTCACGACCCTGATCTCAACCACGGCACCGCGGGGCGACGGAGCCCCGCCGACAGGGACGGGAACTGCCATGCCGCACACCACCGCATTCGCCAGGAACCAGTGGTACGTCGCCGCCTACAGTCACGAGGTCGGTCGCGAGGAGCTGCTCGGGCGGACGGTCCTCGGGGAGCCGCTGGTCTTCTACCGGACCGAGGAGGACGGCGCGCCCGTCGCGCTGCACGACCGGTGCGTGCACCGCCGCTTCCCGCTCTCCGAGAGCCGGCTGGACGGCGACCGGATCGTGTGCGGCTACCACGGGTTCACCTACGACACGACCGGCGCCTGCGTGTACGTGCCGGGGCAGAAGCGCGTCCCGCGCACCGCCCGGGTCACCGCCTACCCGGTCGTCGAGCAGGACTCCCTGGTGTGGGTGTGGATCGGCGACCCGGATCTCGCCGACCCCGAGGCCGTGCCGCGCGCCCGGCATCTGGACTCCCCCGGCTGGACGACCGTGCGCGGCATGGAGCCGATCGACGCGGACTACGGACTGCTCGTCGACAACCTCCTCGACCTGTCCCACGAGACGTATCTGCACGGCGGATACATCGGCACGCCCGAGGTCGCCGAGACGCCGATCACCACCGAGGTCGACGAGGGCGCCGGGATCGTCCGGGTGAGCCGGCACATGGACGACGCCGAGTGCCCGCCCTTCTACGCCCGTTCGACGGGGATCGAGGGGCGGATCACCCGGTGGCAGGACATCGAGTACCACGCGCCGTGTCTGTACCTGCTGCACAGCCGCATCGCGCCGGTGGGCGTGCTGCCGGAGGCCGACGGGAGCGACCCGAACGGGTTCCACACCGAGATCACGTACGCGATCACCCCGTCCGCCGACGGCAAGGTGTACGACTTCTGGATGGTCTCGCGGGACTGGGCGACGGACGACGACGAGGTCACCGAGTTCCTGCGCGGCAACAACCACACGGTGGTCATGCAGGACGTCGACGCCCTCAACCTGCTGCAGAGGACGCTGGGTTCGGAGCGGTCCGGCTACCAGGAGCTGAGCATCAACATCGACACCGGCGGCCTCGCCGCCCGCCGCATCCTCGCCCGGCTGGTGGAGGAGGGCGACAAGCCGGTGGAGCGGGTCCTGTGAGCGGTCCCGCCGGCGAGGTCTACCGCATCGACTGGCTGCCGGGCACCGACGTCCTGCACGGCACCTGCCACTGCGGAGCCGAGCACGCCGCGCAGGACCCGGTGCAGATGTGGGAGTGGATGCTCGCCCACCCCGAGGGACATGAGCCGCACGGACCCGAGCCGCGGAGGGAAGCACCTCATGAGTGACGTTCACGAAGTCGAACTCGTCGTCGAACGGCGCGAGTTCGCGGCCGACGGGGTGCTCGCCCTGACCCTGCGCCATCCTCTGGGCGAACCGCTGGCGGCCTGGGAGCCCGGCGCCCACGTCGACGTGGTCCTCGGGCCGGGGCTGGAACGGCAGTACTCGCTCTGCGGCGACCCGGCCGACCGCGGCGCCTGGCGGATCGCGGTGCTGCGCGAGCCGGCGGGGCGCGGCGGGTCGGCCCATGTGCACGACGAGGTGCGGCAGGGCGACAAGGTCCGGGTGCGCGGTCCGCGCAACCACTTCGCCCTGCTCCCGGCGGCCCGCTACCGGTTCATCGCGGGCGGCATCGGGATCACACCGGTGCTGCCGATGCTGGCGGCGGCCGAGGCGGCGGGCGCCGAGTGGACCCTGCTGTACGGGGGCCGCACCCGCGGCTCCATGGCGTTCACCGGCGAGCTGGCACGGTACGGGGAACGGGTCACGGTCGCGCCGCAGGACGAGACGGGACTGCTGGACCTCGCCGCGGTGCTGGACGAGCTGCCCGAGGACGCCCTCGTCTACTGCTGCGGCCCCGCTCCCCTGCTCGACGCGGTGGAGGAGCGCTGCCCGGCCGCCGCGCTGCACGTCGAACGGTTCCAGGCCAGGGAGCAACCCGCGGGCACGGACGCAGAGTTCGAGGTCGAGCTCGCGCAGAGCCGCCGTACGGTGACCGTCGCGCCGGGCGTTTCCGTGCTGGACACGGTGCGCGCGGCCGGAGTCGAGGTGCTCTTCTCCTGCACCGAGGGCACCTGCGGCACCTGTGAGACCGATGTGCTGGAGGGCGTGCCGGAGCACCGCGACTCGGTGCTGACCGCCGCGGAGCGGGAGGCCGGGGAGACCATGATGATCTGCGTGTCCCGATGCCGCGGGAGGAGACTGGTCCTCGACCTGTGACCCGCGGGACGCCGACGCCCCCAGGGCCTCAGGCCTCGGCCGCCGGCACCACGCTCAGATGGCTCGCGGCGCGGCGCACGCCGCGCGCCCTGCGGGCGGCGGGGGCGGGACGTGCCTCGCGCAGCACCATCGTCAGGCGCGTGTAGCCCATGTCCCGCAGAGCCCTCGGGGTGTCCTCGACGATGCGGCAGTCCGTGGCGCCCCAGCGCGGGTCGGGATGCACCAGCGGGCGGACCGCCCCGTCGTGCTCCGCGGCTCCCTCGCCGACCGCGCGGATCCAGTGCGGCAGGCCGTACCGGTAGGCGGCGTCCATGATCGGGTCCTGGGCGATCTCACGGCGGATCGCCAGCAGCCCGTGGTCGTGTCCGTGCCGTTCCACGGCCGCCGCGAAGCCGGCGAGCATCGGCAGGCACCAGCCGGCCTCGTGGTCGCCGAGCACCGAGGGCGCGTCGGGATGGAAGAGCACGAAGCGCAGGAAGTTGTCACCCGGCTGGGCCGTCGGATGCGGGCCCACCGCACGGAAAAGTGACGCGAAAGCAGCGTTGGACTGCACCACGTCCCAGCGGTGGTCCACCACGACGGACGGGAAGGGGACGGATTCCAGGTAGAGGGCGCAGTCCTGCAGATACGCCTGGGCCTCGGGTCCTTCGGGGACGGGACGCGGCACGGACCGCTGCCCACCTGCCTGATATGCCATCGGGAGGTCACCCCTCTTGCCTCTGCGGCCTTCACGCGGCGCCCCGATCCTGCTGCCGAGGAGCAGGCATGTCAACTATCGTGGCATTCGGTGCTCGTTGACGGCTGAAATTGGCCACAGTTGTGGCGAGACCTGGATGTGAGTTCGAAACACCCGCTACTCTCCACAAGTTCACGGCGACCGTCTGTGCCGCCGGGCGTGTCCCGGTGAGGGGAACGTGAGAGACCTAGGAGACCTGTCGGTGGCGGAGGATGGCTTCGAGGTTGCGGACGCCACGGCGACGGTGCTGCTGTCGGCCGTCGTCGCCCGTGTCGCCGCGCTCGCCGACCGTCTCGGCGTGCCGCACACGGAGGTCTTCGGCACCGGACGGCTGTCCGTCGCCTCCGGTGTCCCCGAGCCCGTGGTCAGGGCCCTGCTGAGCGGCCGGCCGGCCGGCGAGCCCGATGTGCAGGCCCGTTTCCTGCAGCGCCTGGACCTGCTGCGCCGCACGCGGCTCAAGCCGAACGGCCGCAGGCACACCCAGCAGGAGATCGCCGACGGCGCCGGCATGTCGCGCCAGCAGGCGGGCGCCCTCATCAACGGCGACCGGCGTCCCACGATGGAGCACTGCGACGCCCTTCAGCGCTTCTTCCGCGTGCACGCGGGCTTCCTCACCGCGGAGGACCCGGAGGCGCTCGCCGGGGCGCTGCAGCACACCGAGCAGGAGCTGCTGCAAAAGCTCGCCGCCCGGGAGGCGGCGGCCGCCGCGGCGGACCCGCTGGAGCGGCTGCTGCAGGACCACGGCGTGCGCGGGATCGCGTGGCGGGCCGCTCAACTGCCCACCGACCAGCACCGCGACAAGGTCGCCGAGTGGCTGGACATGCTCCTGGAGAGCGTGAAGCGGCCCGAGTCGTGATCCGGGGGAGAAGCGTGAGCATCGCGAAGGAAATGCGCCGGCTCAGCGGCGAACTGGTCTCGGAGCTGACCCTCCCGGCCCCCGCCCCGCCGGCCGACCTGTACACCGCTCTGTGCGACGGGATGAGCAGACGGCGCGGCCGCCCCGTGCACTTCCGGATGGCCCCCTTCCCCGCGGACACGGCCAGCGGGCTGTGGCTCGACATGGCCGACCAGGACCTCGTCGTCATCGAGGAACGCACCGCGCCCGACCACCAGTTGGTGATCCTCGGGCACGAGCTGTGGCACATGAAGGCGGGGCACTGCGGCCAGCACGTCGAGGGCGCCGCGGTCGCGGCCCGTTTACTCAGCGACGGAGCGGACCTGCGGGCGACGGTCCGCAGCGTGGCCGCGCGCACCCGTTTCGACCTGGCCGACGAACGACAGGCCGAGAGCTTCGGTCTGCTGCTGGCCAGCAAGTGCCGCACCTGGCTGCCGGGTTCGTCGCCGCGGGGCCGCGGCCAGCGGGACCACCTGGCGGGCCGTATCGAGGCCTCGCTCGGGTACCTGGGTCCGCAGAACTGAGCGCCGTCGCGGCGCCGTCGGGGGGGCGCGCGCCGGGCGCGTTCAGAAGGCGACGGACCTTCGCGCACCCCGTCCCGATCCGGGCCGCAGGCAGCCCGCGGACATGCCTTTCACGCAGCTCAGGAGACGTTTCCCGGGCGTATGACGGCCACGACGGCGGCTGCGCTGAGCGGGCGAACCGACGCGCGGGACGGCCGGATTGTCAGTGGTGGGCGGCAAGCTGGTGGTGCGCCGCCGCACGGTGGCGTACGCGCCGTGGGGGCGCGTGGCAGCCGACGACGCCGACACGGGGAGAGCAGACCGATGCCCACTGCCGTACTGACCGACCGCGAACGCACCGCCGTCCAGGCCTACCTCCGGCTGCTGCACACCGTGCGCGCCGCCTTCGGCGACGCGGAGGGCGGTGCGCGCCTCGGCGCCGCGCGGCCGCCGCACGACCACGACCGTCTGCCCCCGGTGGTGCCGCCCGCCGTCCTGGCGGAGGCCGAGCAGGCACTGGCCGACGCGGGACTGGCCGGCAACGAGGAGGAGTTCTTCCGGCTGCTGCACAGCTGGTGCCCCGGCAGATGACCGGGGCGACCGGCCGCCTCAGCCGTGCGGCACCGTCACCGCCGTGGCCACCAGCCCGTGCCGTACGGCCCAGCGGCCGTCGAAGCGCTCGACCCGGCGCCCGCCGACCACCGGCCCCGGGACGAGCAGCCGGGCCCGGAAGCCGCCCTGCGCGCCCGCGGCCGGCCCGGCGTCGACGACAGCGTGGCGGGCGTCGGCCGTGAGGGCGATGTCGGCCTCGTCGAAGTCCAGCCACAGGCCGGTGAGGGGGAACCACGCCTTGTAGACGGACTCCTTGGCGCTGAACAGGATCCGGTCCCAGTGGACGTCGGGGCGGTCCGCGGCCAGCCGTTCGAGCCGCGCCGCCTCCTCGGGCAGGGCGATGGCGTCCAGCACTCCCTCGGGCAGCGGCCCGTCCGGCTCGGCGTCGACGCCGAGCGAGGCCAGGTCGGCGGCCCGCGCCAGGGCCGCCGCGGAGTAGTCCGCGCAGTGCGTCATGCAGGCCCGGACGCCCTCCGGCCCGAGCGGAAGAGCCCACG
>NZ_JBEPBI010000153.1:0-18962 GCF_040299045.1 Streptomyces sp. NPDC001027 | reverse complement strand
CCGAGCTGGTGTCCCAGCTCGGCCCCTTCGGTCTGGGCGAGCTGCCGCGCCGGACGGACCACGACCGCCGCTTCGCGCACCGTGGCCGGGACGCCGACGACGATCCCGGTCAGCGGCCTGGACGTCCCCGACTCCGCCATGACCCTGGTGACGGACTCGGCGAGCCAGTCCACCAGGGCGGGCACCTCAAGGCCCCGCGGGGTCGGGCGGCGCAGCGTGCCGAGTTCTTCGCCCATCAGGTCGTCGCAGCGCAGACGGCAGGTGGTCGCGCCGAGGTCGATGCCCACCACACAGCCGACCCCCCGTCCGAGGGTGAGGAAGGTCGACCTGCGGCCCCTGCCGGTCCGCGGGATCTGCTGTCCTTCGTCCAGCAGGCCCTCGGCGATGAGGTCCTCGACGACCCGTGAGACGGTCGCGGGACTGAGCCCGGTACGGTCGCTGATGCCGGCACGGGTGACACCGGCTTCGGCGACTGTGGCGAAGACCGCGTCGAGCACCGCTGCCCGGTTGAAACGGCGCGCGCTGCTCGATTCCATTGCCCTCGTCCCCTCCCTGCCGGCCCGCGCCGTCCGTGCGGCGCCGCATCATTATCGCTGCCGTCCTGGCGACGGATTCGTGAGCCGATGCGAGCAGACTATATTTCAGGCTGAAATTATATACTCGGTCGGCAGTAGGTTCAGACCCGGGACTCCTGGTCGAAGCCGGGTGCGCAGAACACGCCGCCGAGATAGCCGCTTTCGTAGCGGTTCTCGGGGGCAGCCCGTGCGAGGACCTTCTCGGCGTACGCCTCGGCGTCGTCCCGGGGGTGATAGCCGATGGCTTCGCCCTCCTTCAGGGAAAGCCAGCCCCGGGTGTTGGCCGACACACCCCACACGATGCGGAAGCCCGGCGCGGGCGCCGTCATGGCGGCGTCGATCAGGCGCACGCAGTCGCCCGGCGACAGCCACTGGGCCAGGCAGCGGCGGTCGTCCGGCTCCGGGCGGTAGGAGGCGATCCGCAGGCAGATCACGTCCATGCCGTGCCGGTCGTGGAACACGCTGCCCAGTGCCTCGGCGGCGACCTTGGCCACGCCGTAGAAGCTGTCCGGGCGGGGGAAGAGGTAGTCGGGGGCGGTCTCCTCGGAGCGGGGGTGGAAGCCGGCCGCGTGGTGGCTGCCGGCCAGCACCACGCGGGTGACGCCGGCCCGGCGCGCGGCCTCCAGCACGGTGTAGGCGCCGTGGATGTTGACGTCCAGGTACTCCTCCCACCTTCGGTTTCCCAGCAGCGCGGCGAGATGCACCACGGCGTCCGCTCCGGTGGCGGCTTCCTGCAGTGCCTGCAGGTCGGTGACCGACGCCTGCACGATCTCCACCCGTTCCGAGGCGGCCGGTGCGGGCAGCACTGCCGTGTCCAGCAGACGCAGTACGCGGTCCGGGCGGGCGAGCCCGGTGCGCAACATGGTGCCGATCTCTCCGGCGGCTCCGGTGATGAGGATGCGGTAGGTCATGGGGCCATGGCTCCTGTCGTCGGCCGGTCGGCGGAAGCGGGGGTGCTCACTGCGAGATCTCGATGCTCGCCAGCACGTCGGTGAGTGCCTCGATGAACGTGTCCACGTGCGCCCGGGTGAACGGCAGCGGCGGGCGGATCTTGAGGATGCTGCCGTGCACGCCGGTGGCGCTGATCAGGACGCGGCGTTCACGCAGGCCGTTGACGACCGCCAGGGCCAGCTCGCCGTCCGGGGCGCCGGTGCCGGGGTCCAGGAAATCGGCGGCGACGTACAGACCGGCGCCGCGAACGGCGCCTATGCGGGGATGGTCCTTGGCGAGGTCAGCGACGCCTTCGCGCAGGTACCGGCCGACCGTGCGGGAGTTGTCCAGCAGCTTCTCGTCCTCGATGACGTCCAGGACGGCTGCCGCGGCCGCGATGCTGACGGAGTTGCCGCCGAAGGTGTTGAAGTAGCGGATCTTGGTGCCGAAGTCGGCCAGGATCTCCGGGCGGGCGACCACGCCGGCGATCGGCATGCCGTTGCCCATGGGCTTGCCCATGACGACCAGGTCGGGGAGGATCCCGTGCCGCTGGTAGCCCCACATGGCGTCGCCGGTGCGCGCAAAGCCGGGCTGGACCTCGTCGGCGATGTACAGCCCGCCCGCTCGGTGGACGACGTCGACGACCGGCTTCAGGAAGCCCGCCGGATCGGGAAGGATGCCGTCGGTGGAGAACAGGGTGTCGGCGATGAAGCCGGCGAACCGGATGCCGTGCCGTTCGAGGTCGGAAATGGCGGCGGCGACACCTTCGGCGAACGCCTCGCCCACATCGCGGCCGTCGGTACGGTACGGGTCCGGCGCGGGCACGGTGCGCACATACGGACCGAGCGGCACATCCGGTCCCATGGTCGGTGAGATCTCCGCGACCGTCGAGGTCAGCCCGTGATACGCGTTCGACGTGACGATGATCCCGGTGCCGCCGGTCTGGAAGCGTGTGATGCGCAGCGCCAGGTCGACCGCCTCGCTGCCGGTGCAGGTGAACATCACGTTGCCCAGGCCCTCGGCATGCGTGGCCAGGAGCCGTTCGGCATAGTCGAGGATCGGCTCGGCCGCGTAGCGGGTGTGGGTGTTCAGGGTCCGGGCCTGCCGGGTTATGGCCGCGGTGACGTGCGGGTGGGCGTGGCCGACCGAGGGGACGTTGTTGTAGGCGTCGAGGTAGGCGTTGCCCTGCGCGTCGTAGAGGTGGACGCCTTCGGAACGCACGAACTGCACCGGGTTGGCGTAGAAGAGCTTGTACGCCGGGCCGAGCAGACGGCCGCGCCGCCTGACGATCTCCTGGAGCTGGGGATCGAGGGCTCCGACCGTGGAGACGTCGAAGCCGTTGACCATGTGTGCCGTGTTGGACATGGGGGGTCTACTCCATACCGCACGCGTGCAGCAGGCGTGCTGTGACAGTGGTGTCGGTCGTGGCCAGCAGCTGTTCCAGCTGGGCCCACGAGCGGGGGGTGTTGCGCAGGATGTAGTCGCGGTTGTCGGGGAAGCGGGCCGCGCGCCATTCGGTGACGGCGATCCGGACGACCATGCGGGTGAGCACGAGGTCGTACAACAGCCCCAGTTCCTGCCGGGTGAGCGGGTCCGCCGCGTGGTAGCCGGTGACGACGTCCAGGGCGGGGCCCATCGGATCGTCGCCGTCGGCGAGCTGGTAGGCGGCGGCGACGGCCACGTCGGCCGCGAGGGGGGCGTGGGTCATGTCGCCGAAGTCGAGGATTCCGCTGACGTGCAGGCCAGACTCGTCGACGAGCACGTTGTCGCCGCTGAAGTCGTTGTGCACGACCTGGGCCCGCAGGGCCGGAAGGGCGGGCCGGACGACGGCGTCGAAGCGGTCGAGGCAGGCCAGGAGGAGGTCACTGCGCGGGCCGGCCGGGACGTCGTCCGTCAGCTTCCTCAACTGGTGGGCGTGTTGGAGATCCCACAGGTGGGGCTGGAAGGCAGCCGGATGCGTGAAGGTGCGCAGGGCGCGGTTCAGCCGGGCCAGGGTCCGGCCGACGTCATGCAGCAGCGGCCGCGGGGTGGGTGTGACCGTGTGCAGCAGCCGGCCCTGGAGGTAGGTGGTCATGCGGGCCGCCCGGTGTGCCCCGTCCTGCGTGGTGACGGTCAGCCGGGGGCTGCCGGACAGGGTGGGCACCAGCCGCTGGACGGGCAGGCCGGGGTCACGGTCGGCGAGGTGCTCAAGGACCCGGGTGTGGAAGTCGGTGACCTCGGCGTCCTCGGCGGGGTGGGTCACCTTCAGCAGATGGGTGACGCCGTCCCGGGCTCGGAGGCGGAAGTTGTCGTCGCGCTCCCCGTCCAGCCGTCGGGCGGCGGCGCGGATGCCGTAGTGCTCGGCGGCGATCCGCTCGGCCTCAGCCGCTGTGAGGCGGGCCGAGGCCGTGGTCAGCGGCTGGCTGCCCGGTGGGTGACTGCTCGGCTGGGCGGCCATGTCACAGCACCTTGGACAGGAAGTCGCGGGTGCGCTGGTGCTGCGGGTCGCCGATGACCTGCGCGGGCGGGCCGGACTCGACGACGACCCCGCCGTCCATGAACGCGACCGTGTCGGCGACCTCCCGTGCGAAGCCGATCTCGTGGGTGACCACGACCATCGTCATGCCCTCCGCGGCCAGGTCCTTCATCACGTCGAGGACCTCGCCGACCAACTCGGGGTCGAGCGCACTGGTGGGCTCGTCGAACAGCATCAGCTGCGGTCTCATGGCCAGGGCCCGCGCGATGGCCACCCGCTGCTGCTGACCGCCCGACAGCTGCCGCGGGTAGTGGTTCAGCCGGTCGCCCAGTCCGACCCTGCTGAGCAACTGCTCAGCTCGCTCCCGGACTTCGGCCTTCTTCTCCCTGCGCACCTTCACCGGGCTGACGCACACGTTCTGCAGGGCGGTCATATGGGGGAACAGGTTGAAGTTCTGGAAGACCATGCCGATGTCCGCGCGCTGACGGGAGATCTGCCGCGGATGCATTTCATGCAGACGGCCCGAGTGCTCGGTGTAACCGACCATCGCGCCGTCCACGTCGATCCGCCCGCCGTCGATCCGCTCCAGCTGGTTGATGCAGCGCAGCAGCGTGGATTTGCCGCTGCCGGAGGGACCGATGATGCACAGCACCTCGCGCGGGGCGACATCGAAGGTGATCGACTTGAGCACCTCGTTGTCGCCGAAGTGCTTGCGGACCTTGCTGAACCTGACCATGGGCACGTGACCGGCGCCGGCCCGGTCTGCGGTGTGCGGGGCGGATCTCGCCGATGGCTCCGTGGTCGGCTGCGTCGATGTCGTGGGCTTCATCGCGGGGTGCTGCCTTCCTTGCCGGGGGCGGAGGTGTCGCGGCGCAGGGCAGCCGTACGGCGCAGGTGTTGCCACAGGCTCTTGTGCTGCTGTCGGCTGGAGCCACGCTTGAAGTGACGCTCCAGGTAGTACTGGCCGACGCCGAGCAGGCTGATGATGATCAGATACCAGAGGCACGCCATGATCAGCAGCGGGATCGTCTGGAAGTTCTTTGCGTAGATCAACTGCGTGGAGTACAGCAGGTCGGCCACGGCCACGACGCTCACCAGGGACGTCTGCTTGAGCATGGTGATCGTCTCGTTGCCGGTGGGCGGCAGGATGACCCGCATGGCCTGGGGCAGGACGACCGTCATCATGGTCCGCAGGCGGCCCATGCCGAGGGCGGAGGCGGCCTCCAGCTGTCCCTCGTCGACCGACTGCAGGCCGGCCCGGATGATCTCCGCCATGTACGCGGCCTGGTTCAGCCCCAGGCCCAGGATCGCCGCCGTGTACGCGGTGATGACGTGGTTGGACTCGAAGCTGACGAACTCCGGTCCGAACGGGATGCCCAGGGACAGCCGGGGGTAGAGCGCGGACAGGTTGTACCAGACGATCAGCTGCACCAGCAGCGGAACGCCGCGCAGCAGCCATACGTACCCGAAGGCGGCGCTGCGCAGGACCGGGTTCGGGGACAGCCGCATCAGCGCCAGCGCGGTGCCCAGGACCAGGCCGATGGCCATGCAGATCACGGTCAGGGTCAGGGTGACCCGCAGGCCGTCCACGATGGGGGCGGCCCAGAAATAGTCGCCGACCAGGTCCCAACGGAAGCCGGGGTTGGTGACGGCCGAGTGCACCGCCATCGCTGCCAGGACGAACACGACCAGGACCGCGATCCAACGGCCGGGGTGTTTCAGCCCCACGGTGGGGGCCTCACCCAGGTGGAGTGGTGGGGGCGCCTTCGCCTCGGCGCCGCTGCTCACATCGGTAGACATCGGGGAAGGATCACTACTCCTGGGGCCATCAGCTGATGGCGCCGTTGATGACGGACTTGGTGATGGCCTGGTCGCTGACATTCCACTTCTTGAGGATCTGCAGGTAGGCCGGGTCGTCGATCAGCTTCTGCGTCGCGGCGTGCAGGGCCTTGACCAGGCCGGTGTCCTTCGGAAGAGGCATGCCCCAGGGGCCTTCCGCGAACGGCTTGCCGGAGGCCACGATGGCCCCGTTGGTCTGCTGGGTGGTGTAGACGTTGTTGGGCCCGTTCTGCGCGCCGACGTCGACCTGGCCGTTGGCGACGGCCTGCACCTGCTGGTCCTGGGTCTTGAAGACCTTCACGTCGACGGCCTTCTTGCCGGCGGCGGTGCACTTCTCGTTCTGCTGCTGGGCGATGTCCTCCTGAATGGTGCCCGACTGCACCGCGAAGCTGTGCCCGCACAGATCGTCCAGGCCGGTGGGCTTGAAGGAACTGCTGGACTTCACGAAGAACTGCGGACCGGCCTTGGCGTAGGTGACGAAGTCGACGACCTTCTCGCGCTCCTTGGTGTCCCGGAACCCGGAGATCGACAGGTCGTAGCGGTGGGCCTGCAGGCCCGGGATGATCGAGTCGAAGCTGACGTTGACGAACTCGGCCTTCAACCCCATCAAGGACGCCAGGTTCTTGGCGATGTCGATCTCGTTGCCCACGATCGTCTTGCCGTCGGTGTCGACCGACTCGTTCGGCGGCGCGGTGGCGTCCGTGGCGAACACCAGCGTGCCCTTCTTCTTGATCGCTTCCGGCACGAGTGACTCGATGGCCGAGTCGGCCTTCAGAACCGTCGTCGATGCCGAGGCGGCCGGGCCGCCGCTCGACGTGGACGAACCGCTGTCGTCGCTGCCCCCGCAGGCGGCCAGGAGACCGAACGAGAGCATGGTGGCGGTGGCGATGGCAGTGGATCTGGCGAGACGCGAGGACATCGGACGCTCCGCTCGGTCGGGGCCTGATTTATTTTTTTCAGGCTGAAATTTGAAGCGAAGGTAGCCCGGCGCGAGAGGGCTGTCCAGAGCTGAGCCGGTTAATTTCAGTTAACGGAGCGTTTCCGCACCGGAGGCTGCGCCCGCTGCGGGCGGTGGGGCGCCACGGTCGCCACCCCCGCGGTCGCACTGTCCGTCAGTACGATGAAAGCCCAGTTCAGGAAGATGGCGAGAAATCGGCCGACGCATGCCGCCCTGCGGCCGATGTCCACACCTCACGGCACGGATCCTCTTGCGGCAGCCCGCTTCGGCCGGTGACGATCCGCTGGAGGTCCAGCCTTCCTCTGACATCCGCGTCTCGACTCCGCCGACCTGTGACGGCGGCCCGCCGTGTTGGCCTGCGGCGTCACCCGCGGTTTCCATCTGCAACGGTACGTCCCTGGAACGGAAGGAACCACAGCACGCATGGACATGCCAACTGTCGGGCTCCGAACGATCGCCTACGTCGGCCTCGGCATCATGGGCGGCCACGCCTGACGGCCGCCAACCCCGTCCGGGGCGGTTACACGGTGTCGGCTTGACCGCAGCCGTCCGCGGTCGACCGGCACGTCGCCGTCGGCGGCCGAGGGGCTGACCGAGGCATGGAGGCGGTCGCCGACGCTGACATCGTCATCGCCATGCTTCCCGCGGATCCGGAGGTCACCGCGGTCGTGCTGGGCGCCGAAGGCGTACTGGAACACGCCCGCCCCGGCACCCTGCTCATCGACATGCGCACCATCAGCCCGCGGACCTCGATCGCGATCGCACACCGATCACTGCACGACCCACGCCGTCGATACACTCCGCTCGTCCTGGACCGCCCATGGATGCACGAGCCGCTCACAGGACTTGGAACTCTGGACAACGATGAGAATCGACACCGACCGGATGATTGTCGTGCAGCGAGTCGTCACCTACTGGACCAAGCAGTCCAGGGGCGGCGGCGCGGCGGCCCGCCGAAACGCGGTGCCCGAGGTGTTCCCGGTGCACGCGCCCTGTCCGGCCGGTGTGCTCGTCCACGAGGTCGACGCCCACGAGCGCGACGGTTTCACGGCCTCTCATACCCTCCGCACCCTGGACCGACTGGCCGACCTCGACACATCTCGAGCCGAGGAGCCCGGCGAGGGCCCGGTCCGCTCGAAGACCGACATCAGCGAGGAGCTTCACCGGGGCGTCGCCGGTGCGACCGGGAGAACCCGTGAGGCCATCGCGGTCTGTGACGCTGTCGCCCCGGTCACCCGCGGGGTGTTCCTGACGGAAACCGAAGCCCGACTGCACGTGGTGGTCTCGCCCCCGGCCACGCGGTCGCCGGCATTCGGGCCCCGCCGACTGTTCACGCTCGAACCCGGGCAACGCGGACGCTGGCGGTTCAACGGCCGCTTCACCCCGATCGGTTGCAGTTGCCACTCTCACCGGTGGTGGTACGAGAAGTGGGTCGTCAACGTCGCATACCTCAGCGGGACACCGGCACCCAACCTGTTCACCCAACGCGAGTGGACCCATGCCGTCGACAACCTGGTCCGGCTCTTCTGACCTCTGCCGGTCAGCTCACCGCCGGTCCCACGCAGGAACCTGCCACTGGAACGTCGCCCGATGCGGCATGAGTTGCCGTGGCCCTGCGCGACCTAAAGCCCCCACCACCAGGTTTCCAGGTCGTGCCCATCGACGAACTGCACGGGAACCGCGTAGGGCGACCGTTGGGCGATAGGCAGGGCGTCGGTACGGCGAACGATGGCGCGCAGGTCTTGCACGGCGGGCATGTCGGCGAGTTCGGAGACGTCGAAGGGGCATCCTGCGGGACCGCCGAGAAGGGCCTCGCAGCCGAGTCCGTACCAGGTGCCGATGAGTTCGCGGTCCTTCTCCTTCTCAGCGGCGACGGCGATTTCACGGACGACTTCGATCACCGGGGGGCGGCGTGGCGGGGCGGTGTCGGGGCCTTGGAGTCTGCCCGCGGTTGCCAAGCGCCGCCAGAGTTCGGTGTCGACGTCGCAGTAGAGGAACGGCGGTTCCACGTATCCGTCTTCGAGCCAGGATCCGTAGCCCTGGAAGTCCGGGGCGTTCTCGTCGAATGTGCGCAGCCCGGTGAACTCCGTCAGCGCGTCGAAGTATTCGGACCGCTCGGCGTAGTCAGGGTGCAGAAAGACCGGGAAGCGGTACGTGTACCCGCGACGCAGCAGGATGTCCATCACGCGGAAGTGCGTGAACGAGCAGTCGAACCCGCTCTGGAAGCGGTACAGCGCCGAGTACCAGCCCCGGACGCGCGGGTCGCCCGCTTCAGCATGGCCGTCCAGGACGCGAATCGAGTCTGCGATCAGATCCTCGATCAGATGATCGGACATCTGGCTCTTCCTCCTTGGAACCCCGGCAGTTCGCGCCGAGACTGCAGAACCGAGGACTGATCCCCAGGTCAGCGGACAGATCCCATCACGGCTGTCTTCTCATTGTGCATCCGGCCCCCGGCGGTCTCCCTCCTGGCCCCGTCCGATGATTCGTGTTGAGTCCCGGGTCACCGTCCGCGCCAGTTCGAGGTGGGTTCGCCGCCGAGGTCGGCCGGCGAGGCCAACTGTGCCGAGTGGACCTCCGGGCCGCTGACAAGTGTCTGACCTGCGACGACAACACGGCTTACGTCCCGCAGTTCCGCCGCGATGTGCTGGACACGGCCGCCTGGCTGCGCTCAGGCGCACACTCCCCCATGCCGTTCGCCGGCATGTCCGCCGAAGCCACACACCGGCGCCTCATGCGCCGTGCGGGCGATGACGATGAGAGCGAGGCCGACTACGGGCTGCGCAGGCAGTTCCGGACCCTGCTTTGGAGCTCCACCACCGACAACGTGACGACGCACCTCTTCCGCGAAGAGGACCTTTTGGTGATCACGCTCGAGTTCTGGCGTCAGGAACACCTGCTCGACCATCCTGAGGACGCGGGCGAGGTCTTCGTGGCGGAGATCGCGATGGACGAGTTCCTCGGGATCCTTGACGGCGTCGTCGCCGTGCTCGACATCGGCCAGGGTTAAGGAGCCACCGGCTGGATCCACCCTGTGCCCCAGAGCGTCAAGTGCGCACGTACGCCTCCCACGTCCATCACCTGTCCCACTCGAATCCGGCAGGGTGCCACAGCACCACAGTGGCATCACTTCTCGGCTCTGGCACGCTCAAGATCGCCTGCCCGTGCGCTCAGCGACGGACGCGGTAGCGGATGTGGGTGGCCTGCGGCGTGTCGATCACCCGGACGATCTCCAACTCGATCTCTGACGGCAACACATCGAAGAGCCGATGGCCACGCCCGAGAAGCACCGGGATCTGATGGATCTGCACCTCATCCAGCACCCCGGCCTCGAGCGCCCGCTGCGCCGTGTACGCGCCACGCACTTGCACGTCTTTCCCTCCGGCTGCAGCCTTGGCCTGTGCCATCGCGCTCTCGATCCCATCGGTCACGTACGTCACCAATGGATAACCCCAGCGAGCGGCAGGCCCGGGCGGCCGGTGGCTGGGCACGAAGATCGGGAGACCCCCATGATCACCACCCCAGTGATCCATGAGCTCGGCAGTCCGCCGCCCCGCGAGCACCGCACCGGCCGCATTCCATTCGTCCTGGAATTGCATGGCCGGCCCGGACGGCTGGCCGGACTCCCCGTCAGCGTCGGCCCACTTATGCAGTCGCTCGCCATCGTCGCCGCCGAGGAAATCGTGGGTGTCGGCGATGTACCCGTCGAGCGACACCGACATGTCGAGCACTGATCTGGACACTTCGACCTCCTGTGGTCTTCTCCAGAACTGGTTTCGCTGCGTGTAGACCTGGCGTGGCGGCATTACTCATCGGCCTGACAGACAATCTTCACCACAGGCACCCGGCCGCGACCAGCCGAGGGGACGGCCATCCAACGACACCAGCCCCGCTGACCAGCCGTTTTCCAGATGCACAACGCTCACAGCAGAAGAGCCGTAGCCTCGCTTTCCCCCAGCCAGTCCTCGACCACCAGGACGCCCTGCAGGCCACCGTCGACCGGCTCCGGGCCGCAAGTGCACAGCGGCGGGTACGCGTACCGTGTCGACATCGCCGCTTCGTGTCAGGGTCTCCCCCTCCCCGCCAGCCGCACCCCGCCCCACTGGTGCGCGCAGATGAACGGAAGGCCTCAGCTTGCGAGCTGTCTGCAACCACATCCTCGATCTGCGAACTGCGGGCGACGCCGACCCTCACCGCCTGGACGCCAGCAGGTGCCCGAGACCGACGAGACTCAGGTCCTCTGGAGGCTGACCGGGCAGCCTCGTGGGACCGCTGGTTTCGCCCCTTCCGGCAGAGCTGATGCGGCGTGGACGCTTCCTGCTCCTGGTGACGATCACCTCCCCCATTCAGCGAACTCGCCCCGGTGACGGGGGCGTTCTGGAAGGGTGCGCCGCATGGACGACGGAGCCCTCCCGACACTTCATGTCAAGGATGAACCCGTTGGGGTCGTCGCGCGGTACGGCCGGCCGGGTTCCACCAAGCATGTGAAGGGATATGTGGTTGCCCTTCTGATTGTTCAGCTGCTGCTCGTAGCCGGGTGCAAGGGCAGATACCAGCAGCAGTACGAGGAGGGATACGAAGCTGGCCAAGATGAGTCGACCGTGTGCGCGGAGTACGAAACACCAGGCGGATGGGAACCGTCCCGGCAGTGGAAGGCAGGCTGCAACGATGCCGTGGCTGGCCGACCGGCCGATCCACCGAAATCTCGGTGAGTCACATCTGCCCGTCCGGTTCTGGCCGGTGCCGGTTACCGGACGGGGCGTGCTGTCGGCCGACCCCCTGCTCGAAACCGAGCAGCAGGAAGCCGTCGCGCGGCTGTGGAAGCGGCGCCAGACGGAGACGGCATGGGTCTACCTGGTGGGCATGCCGTCCCACAGGTGTCGAGAAGACGGCGGCGTGGAAACGGTGGAGTACCGGGTGTGGGTGCGGGCCTGGGAACATGTGCGGCCGGTCGCCGGCGTCGACCACGACCAGGTCGTCACCGAGCCTCTCGAACGGTCGCCGCGCTCGGCGGTCCGCCACGGTGGGTGGACCGGCCTGGGAGCCGTCGGCGCGACAGTCTGGGACGCGCCGTCTCAGCGGCATGCGACGCGGTTTCGATCTGCCCGAGTTCGCCGGTCGTGACGGTGTGAGCGACGGGGAGAGCCGCGTCCGGGCCCTGCCGGGCGCGGCGTCTCCCCGATGCCCGGCCACAGAGGCCTGCCGAGGGGCGCGGGAGGCATATGTGGGCGGTCGAGGTGTCCGCGTGCTGCCGGTTCCTCACATCCGGGCGTTTGGCGCCGTAGTAGCCGGTCTGGGGGGTGTGGGGCGGGCAGAGTGGGTGTCGCGATGGGGTCCCGGTCCTCGGGGTCTCACCGGATGTGAAGGAGCAGGATGCGAGGCTTCAAGGCTCTCGGGGCAAGCGTGCTGGCGGTGGCTCTGGTGTCGGGCGTCGGGTGGGCGGCGCAGGCGTCGGACAGCCAGGCGCCGGCCAAGCCGAAGGCGGCCCCGGCGGCGGCTGCGGTGGTCGACGGCTACCAGGTCGTCGCGCTGCCGAACGCGAACGTGCCGAACTTCCAGCGGCGGACGGTGTTCTGCCCGGCGGGGAAGGTCGCCATCGGCGGCGGCGCGGAGGCGCAGGGCGCTGACGCGATCCTCGTCGGCTCGTTCCCGACGCCGGACGGGCGAGGCTGGATCGGTCTCGGCCGGCAGAACGCGTACAGCAGCGTCGGGATCTCGGTGTACGCGATCTGCGCCAACGGCTGACGGCTCCTGAGCTGCCCCCCATCCCCCGGCGGATTCAACAAATCGTCGTCACACAGGGTGTGTTGGGGTGGTTCTTCAGCAGCCTGGAGAAGTGCTCGGCTGGGGCGCGTCCCAGCCGAGCGTCTTCCGGGGCATGGCGTTCAGCTCAGCCGCGGCAGCGTCCAGGTCTTCCCTGGTGTGCCTGTTCAAGCCTGTCCCTTTCAGGCAGTAATGCCGCAGCAGACCGTTTCGTGTTCTCGTTCGAGTCTCGTTGCCAAGGGCTGTGCGGCTCGAAGAAGTGCTCCGGCACGCCGGACGCCTTGGAGAAGACGAAGTGATGCGCCAACTCTGCACCTTGGTCCCAGGTCAGGGAACGCTTCAAATGCAGCGGAAGGCCTGACGGCCGAACGAGGGGTCCCGGCCTGGTGGCTCCCGTGGTCCTGGTACAGAAGTAGGGCGTCCTGCACAGTTCATAGGTATCGAGGTCACACGAGCGAAAGGAGGCCCTGGTGTCGCAGTCCTCCGTGCCGACGTACGCAGAGTCCAACTCCTCCACCCGGTCGTGTGAGTGCCTTGCACGCCCGTCAGCTTCGGATGTCGGGGGGCGTCGGTCCAGCCCTCCGTCGGATTCCTAGCCCGGGGCCGACCGGGTGGTGTCAGTGGTCGCGGTTAATCTGCACAGGTGATCGAGACGACAGATGATGATCGCCGTTTTCCGCCTGCCCTGGCCGATGTGGCCGGGGTCGAGTTCGACTACGGCGACGATGGGGAGGGCGTGGACTTCGAGCCGTACGAGGCCTTCGAGTCCGCCGAGGAGACCACCGACTGGCTGCGTGACTGGACCGGAAACCATGAGCTCGACGGCGACGCCTACCGGCTCTTCGGGATGGACGGAACCGGCGGCCAGGCCGCCATCTGGTGCGCGCGGCCGGGGCGGCCCCTCACCGAGCAGCCCGTCGTGTTCATGGACTCGGAGGGCGAGTGCGGTGTGGTCGCCGGGGACCTGTCCGGCTTCCTGTGGGTGCTGGCCGATGGCATCGGACCAAAAGAAGCCGCCCTGTACGAGACTTACGACGTGCGTCCCGACGCAGTCCTGACCGCGCTCGCCGAGCGGCACGCGACCACCCCGCGCCGGCCGGCTCAGGAGATCATCACGGAGGCCAAGGCTGAGTTCGCGAGTTTCGCCGCGGACCTCGACGAGCTCTGCCGCTATCAGTAGCTGATGTCGTTGCGATCTTGAGCGGTGTCTGACACCTCACGCCATACGCGTCCGGAGACGGCATTCCAAGGCGGGGCGGGGGATTCCCACCGCCCCGCCCTGGAATGCCGTCGTCGGGCCTTCCAAGGGCATACGGCTGACCAGGCGGCCCCCGTCGGGCCGCTACTGCTCCTGGGGGCCTTTTGCAGGGGCAGGACGGCCGCGCCCACCCGCGCTCCTGCCCCCGCCGGAAAAGCCGTCCCTATTCCTCCTAGGGAGTTGAGGGGAGACAGCGTCGCCAGTGTCCGCCGGGCCTCCCCTAACCCTCTGACCTGCACTGTTCCAGTGGACGCCAAACAAGGTCGAGCCGCGCTCACTCAGCGGAAGGGACCGTCGGCCGCGAAGGCGTGGGCTGCGAAGCGCTTGCCCATTCGACGGTATGCGGGGGCGGTGGGGTGTAGGCCGTCGGCCAGATCATCTGCCTCGTCCGGACCGAGCAGCTCGCGTCCGTCGAGATAGTGGAGGTGGGGATCGGACGCCTGTCGTGCCGCAGCGACCCGGGCCAGTTCGGCACGGACCACCGCCAGCGACAAGGCCCCGCCGGCCACATCGGCCGGGTCGCCCACAGCAGCGAGCCTCCCGTCCGGGCCGGTCACGGTCGGGCCGGGGGCCTCCTCCAGGGCCGGACAGCTCACCGGAGAGACCAACAGCAGCGGGGTGTCCGGGTGCCCATCCCGGATCGTGTCCAGGAACCCGTGTACCGCCGGTCCGAACGTCCGCAGCCGGAAGGCGCACAGGCTCACGATGTTGATGCCCACCTTGAGGCTGATCAGGTCGGCGGGCGTATCCCGGATCGTCCGGGCGACATAGGGATCCAGCAGCGCGTTGCCCGCCAGGCTGAGGTTGATCACCTCCGTCCCTCCGAGCGCGGCTGCCACCACCGGCCAGGTCCCGGTCGGGCCGTCGGCCTCGATGCAGTGGCTGATGGAACTGCCGTGGTGCACCCAGCGGCGCCGCCCGTCGGGCAGCGGCGCCAGCACGTCACCGTCAGCGCGCAGCGCCACCAGCTCCGTCGGGGTCTGCTGTGGCAGCCACAACTCGACGCTCTTCATGCCGGCCTGCAGCCCGGCGAACCGTACGGCCGCTGGCTCGCCCGGGATGAGCCGCTGGACGGCGCCGGGGCCCGCGATCCGCAGCACATTGCCCACCGGCGCCCGTTGGCGCCCGGCCAAGGCACCGTCCACCAGCAGCTCCAGCATCCCGGTCGGGCGAGGGTGAGGGTCGGAGTCAAGCTGGCCGGTGGAGGTGAGCACCTCCAGCTCCAGTAGGCGCGCATCAGTGCGGAACACCAGCCGGACCCCCGAAGGCATCACAGTCACCCCGTAGACCGACGGGTCCTGGTACTGCTCCTTGGTCCACGCAGGCAACCGGCGCGGCATCACCCCTGCCTGTGTGGTCACCAGGTCCAGCGCACCCCGTAACTCCACCGGCCCGCCCACCAGCGGAACCGCCCGCAGCGCCGCCGTCACCGCTCCTGTCCCAGGCCGAGGTGTTCCGCACCCGACGTCGACCTGGTGCCTTGGCGGCTCATCGGCGCCCGCCGAACTCCCAGTCGTGGACCTCGATGTCCGCATACCGGTCCGCTGTCAGCACGGCTCGTGCCGCGTCGGCATCCGCAGCCCTGAGCAGGACCGCCGTACCCAGCCAGGTGTCGCCGTCGTCGGACAGCAACGGCCCGTACGCCACCAACTCCTCCCGCTCGGGCGGCAGGTCGAGATCGGCCGCCGGACCCTGGCCGAGGCCGAGCACCAGATACCGGTTGCCACCGGTCCGGCCCCCGGGGAAATCCCACATGGTGCGCCCCAGCACATTGCGCCACCGGCGCACCAGCACGTCCCGGAACGCGCCCGCCTGATAGCAGGGCTCATCGAAGGCGAACGCGCGAGCGGCGGCTGGATCAGGCAGGTCGACAATGTGCGCACAGCCCGTCGGTGTTTCACCATCGTCGGCGAAAGTCGGACCGCGAGCGATCAACTCCTTCACATACCGGTCCATGTAGGACCAGTGCTCCTCCACCAACTCCTCCCGTAACGCGAGAGAGCCGGGTCGATCACGGTGATAGCAGAAGAACTCCATGACCACAGACTCTCCCCGTCCAAGGCGTCAACTCAACTGACTTTCGGCAACGATGCCCTCGCGCTCTCAACGAGGGCATCCCGTCAAACGGCGTAGCCATGACTCCGCGCGCTCCGGTCGGGGACGATACGGCCGGGCCGGCCGCCCAGCACCCGATGGACGGTCTCGGTGAGGATGACGGCAGGTCGATGGTGTGGATGCCGTAGCAGTGCAGTGCGGCTGCCTGGCGGGGGCCGATGCCGTGCGAGCGTCGACCGGCATCGGGCCCACCTCCACCGCTGAGCAGTCAGCGCCAGCCCACCAAGATCATCGCTTGGCGGACTGGCGCATCCGTGCTGTGCCCCTGCTTCAGACGCAGATCACGATCTTTCCGCGTGTGCGTCCGCGCTCGGCGTGCGCGTGGGCGTCGGCGATCCGCTCCAGCGGATAAGTGTGTTCGATACGGGGCGTGTAGCGGCCTTGCCAGCCCAGTTCCGCGGCTGCGGACAGCAGGGTGGAGTCGTTCTCCGCGTTGACCACATGTGTGCCCAGGCGCTGCCCGCCTACGTGGTCGGCGACCGTAGCGACGCGCTTCGGGTCGCCCGTGATCGCGACGAGGTCGTCCAGGGATCCGGAGGCCGCGGTGTCGAGCGCGATGTCGACGCCGTGCGGAGCGAGAGCGGAGAGACGTTGCGCGAGGCCGGGGCCGTAGGTGGTGGAAACGGCGCCGAGAGAGGTGAGGAACTCGTGGTTGCGTTCGCTGGCTGTCCCGATCACTGTGGCACCTCGTATCACAGCGATCTCGACTGCCGCGCTGCCCACGCCTCCGGCGGCTCCTTCCACGAGAAGGGTGCGTCCCTCGAGGGATCCGAGCGCGTTCAGGCCACGCATCGCGGTCACAGACGCGAGACCGGCACCCGCAGCCTGCTCGTCGTTCCATGTGTCGGGGGCGTGGGCCCAGGCGGTGAGGATGACCAGTTCTGCGGTTGCGCCGGTGACGCCGCCCAGCCCGAAGACGCGGTCGCCGATGCTCACCCCGTGCACGCCGTCACCGATCTCGTCGACCACGCCAGCGGCGTCGCGCCCGGGAATTGCGGGTAGCTGCAGGGGAATCAGCTGGTGCAGGGCACCGGCGCGCAGCTTCCAGTCGATCGGATTGACGCTGGCCGCCGCGACACGGACACGTATCTCACCGAGTCCGGGGTGTGGGTCGGGGGCCTGCTCGATCACCAGGCTCTCCGCCCCGCCGTATTCGTGGAAGCGGGCTGCACGCATATTGTCCTGCCTTGTCTTTATAGGTCGAAATCAGGGCCTTCACTCGCCGCCCGTTTCTCTGATGAGGTGCAAGTCAGCAAGCCGACTGCCGACTGCCTTCCGCCCAGAGGGGGGACGGGTGCGAATCGGTGAGGTTGCCGAGCAGACGGGCGGCAACCCGTCCCGAAAGCCACGATCCGCCCGTCGTCGGAATACCTCCCGTTGCGTCGACGCTCCGGAAGATATCCAGAAGGTCGGTCACCAGATGGATACCAAGACCAGAGACGGGAGACCCTCGATGACGCAACGGCCACCGCTGCCACCCGACTTGTTCGACGAGCTGTGCCCGTCCCCACTGCTGCCTTTCCGCTTCGGTGACAAATGGGCACCCATGGTCCTCCGCTGCCTCGACGACGGCCCACGCAGATACTCCGAACTCCGTGTGCCACTGGGTCGCGTCACCCCGAAGTCGCTCACTCAGTCGCTCCGCGGCCTGGAGCAGAACGGGTTCGTGTCACGCACGGTGTACGCCGACCCGAAACTGCGGGTTGAGTACGCGCTGACACCGCTGGGCCGCAGCACGCTGGAGCCGCTGGCCGCCGTCTGCCGATGGGCGACCGAACACTGGGACGAACTGCTCGACGCCCGCGATGGCGGTGAGGGCGGAATCTCCTCCAACGGTTGACTCAAACCTGCGTTGGCGCGTGCCGCACCGGGCGAGCCGCACCTCTGTGTTGCCTTGGGGAGTCGCCGACAGCGGTGTCCGCGGCCCGCCGTAGCCGATCGGCGGTGGTCTTCCCGGAGCACAAGGACTCGCCCCGAACAACGGATGCGGCGCTCGCTCCCCCTGGCCGTCGTCGAGGTCAACGGCGTCCGGTCGCGCGGGGGTCGCAGCCCCTGGACCGGCGGGGGTGGAAAAAGCCGTAGTGGCCCCGCAGTTGAGGTCCTTGTACGCGGCGGCGCCCCGCCCTCCGCCGGCGGCGTATGGCCACCGAAAAGACGAAGTCGGCTACGGCGGGCCGTGACCCGGATAGATCTTCAAGGACGTGGACAAGGGCGCCGCACCGATCTCCAGCATGTCGGCGCCTGCGGGCCGGCAGGGCTGACGCGGGCCGAACGGGGCATCCGCAATTGCACCAGGAACAGCCCACCCACCGGAGCCGTCCATGACCCGACACCTCGCCCTCGCTCGCGCCTGCCGCGCCTTGGCTCTCACCGAACTGGCGACCGCGGCCTGGCTCTTCGCCGACCACGAGTGGCTGCTCGGGATCCTCGTCGTCTGGGCCGCGCCCAGTTTGCTCGCAGCCGCCGGCGTGTGCCGGGGCGCGCACCACCGCGCACGGGCCGAGGCACAGCGCGCGGCACAGCTGGAGGCCGGCGAGCAGGTCCGGCCGCTCACGCCGTGCCGCCCGTTCTGTAAGCCCTCCGACGGCCAGGTCCACGGACCGGGCTGCACCCGCACACTCCTCCCCCGACACGACACCTACCGCCTCGACGACGACGGCCGGGCCGCGTTCGACGAGATCGTCCGCCACTACCACGACCGGAGTGCGGCCTGACCAGCCGTCCTCCGCACCGAGTCGAGGGTGGGGAGGGGCATCCCGGTTGTCGCGGTTCCGGACCCACGATCCCCGGACCTCCCCGTACCCTCCCGCCGCCTCTGTCAGGTCGGGACAGGCGATGGCGAAATCGTCCACGGGCGTGGTCCGGTCTGCGGCGTACGTCGGCGCGGACCTGCCGAGTTCTAGCTGCAGTTGGGCGGCCTCGGTATGTGTCGATGAGCTTCGGCAACACCGCGGTCTGTCGTCCTGTCCGGACAAGCCCGGGCAGTCTGGCCAGAGAGCCGCGGTCTCACAGTCCGTCGGGTGGCGCTCGCCGGGGCTGCGATCGGCTCAGGCTTCGAGGGCGGCCGGG
>NZ_JBEPBI010000152.1:0-19010 GCF_040299045.1 Streptomyces sp. NPDC001027 | reverse complement strand
GCGGACGGCGCCGGCGTAGTCGTCGGCTGAGTCGTCCTGCTGCAGGAGGAGTTCGCGCTCTGCGGCCACGCTCCTCAGGCGGGCGCGCAGCGTGTCGCGTTCACGTTCGAGTGTGTTGCGGCGGGCGGCTGTCTGCGGATCGGCGGCCACCGGCACGGGACCGGCGGTGACTGCGGCGTGCAGGGCGGACAGGGCGGCGTTGCGCTCGGGCTGTTCTTCGGTCTCGACCATGCCGAGGGTGAAGGCTTCCCGCCACAGCGTGGCGAGTCCGGCTTCTGCCGTCTGGGCGGCCTGGGACGCCTGCTGGTAGGCCGTGTCGGCTGCACGCATCTCGCGCCGGGCGGTTGCGAGCTGGGCTCGTCTGAGGGCTTGGTCGCGGGGGACGGCGCCGAGGAAGTAGGGGATGGTGTCCTTGAGGGTCTGGGCCATGAACTGCTCGCCCTGGCGGTGGAAAAGGAACCCGGGGTCGGCGATCTCGCTCTGGCGCTGCAGGCAGAGCAGCGCGGCATGGCCGATGTGGGCTTCCAGCGCCTGGCGGCCGGATCCGGTCGTGGGCTCGTGCAGGTTCTCCTCGATACCGATGCGCCGGCCGAGTTGCTCGCGGACAGCGTTGGTGTCGCAGTTGACTTCGAGCTGGTGGTAGTCGAGCGGTTCGAGGTCTGCGCCGAAGGCGATCATGGCCTGCTGTGTCGAGGCTTTGCCGGTTTTGGGGGCGGGGCGGGCGACGAAGGCACGGCCGCTGCCCAGCTGGAACAGAGCGGCGTACCAGGACACGGTGCTGGTGATGGGTCCCACCGGCATCTGCAGGGTGTCGCGTCCCAGGCAGGATTCGACGATCTCGAGCAAGGCGCTCTTGCCCGTTTTGGACTCGCCTGTGACGACGTTCAGGGCACCCGGGGTGAATTCCAGGACCTGCCGGTCGCCTGTTTTGCTGTAGAGGATGATCGCAAGCAGTTGCACCCGGTCAGGGTGTCACGCCGAGGACGGCAAAGACAGTCGCCGGGCTGTCGGCCTTGGCGAGCCAGCGGCCCACCAGGCCGGCCTTGCGCAGCATGTGGTCGAGTTCTTCGGGGGTCGTGAATCCACGTGGTCTGCGGTACGCGCTACGCAGACGGCCGTCGGGTTCGAGGGTGAGGGCACGGTGGGCCAGGCCGAAGCGGGTGCCTTCCTTGACGGCTTCTGTCAGGGCTTGCGCCCGGGCGGGGAACCCGGCTCGCAGGACCGGGTTCTTTCCGATCCACGCTGCCAGATGTGTCCTGGTCGATGTGGGCAGGGCCTGCCGGGTGGGCTGGTGCAGCACCATAGGGGCCGCCACGAACGCCAGACTCCACGGCATGGCCTGCTCGGTCTCCTTCTCGTGTCCCTGCGCGGCACTGGCCAGGATCGCCGCCATCAGGGCCGGATTGAGCATGACGGCGGCGATCGGGGACCGGTCTCTCCAAGCGGTCATCCTCATCTCCTCGTCGCGGTGGGCGGAGGAGGCGGTGGCAGCGTCACGTGACTACCTTCAGGAGTTCGGCGATGCGGGTCTCGAAGTCGGCGTGCCAGCCGATTTTGCCAGTGTCGGCGAGCATGTGCCGCTGACCGCGGGCGAAGAACGGGTCGTTGTAGCGTGCGCGCACCGCGAGGTGGGCCTGGCCGAGCAGTTGTCGCAGCAGGGCCTTGCCGGCGTTCTTCTTCGCGTCGTCGTCCGCATCGTCGTCGAGGGTGTCGGTCATCCACTCGAACTCGCGCTCCCACTCGTCGACAAGCTCGTTCTCGAAGCGAGTCAGCTCGGCTGCTCCGATGAGGTCCTCTTCGAGCCAGCGCACCGAGTGAGTGTAGGCGCGGTAGTAGTCGACGATCGCTTTCTGGAGGTTGCGCGGGGGGTAGGCCACCCAGTGCATCTGTTGTACGAACGGATGCATCCGGTATTTCTGTTCCAGGTCGCTTGCGTTGACGTCCGCCAGTTCCACCAGGGTGGGCAGGTTCTCGCGGGTGAACTGGTCACGGATGTCGGCGATCGCCGCCTGCGCGTCGCCGACGTCGACGCTGCGCTGATCACCCTGCAGCAGGGCGAGTGCTGTTTCGTCCCACCACCGCCAGACCATGGCCAGGAAGAGGTCCTCGTGGCCGGGCGGCAGCGCCCAGTGCAGTCGTTCCTTGACGTGTGCGGCGACGTCCTGAATGTGGGGCGAGCGGTCGATCACCCTGATGCGGGAGACGAACGTCAGCCGAGCGGCGTCCCCGAGATCGAGGAACTTGGTGCGGGCCGTTTTGGTCAGCTTCGCCCCGGACGTGCGGGCGGCATGCTCCAGCAGGCGCTTGGCCTCCGCCTCATTGCGGCTGCGCGGGCGCAGTGCGGCAACAGCCGTTCCCTCTGCCGCGGTCTCAGTCGTCACCAGGGCAAGCGCGGGGCCGGCGGGGTCGGACGGCGAGGCCTCGTCCATCCATACGTTCAGCGTGCGCCACACGTCCGTCGCCGTGTCGGTGAGAGAACGGTGCTGGCCGATGTGGTGTTTGACCTGGAGGAGTTCCGTGGCTGTTCCCTCCAGTTCCCATGCCACGTCGTCGTAGAGCTCCAGACTCAGTGCGGCGTCGGGTCTGGTGGCACCGGTCTGCAGGAGTTCGACCAGGGCCCACCAGGTCTGGTGCTGGTAGCCGATGGCATTCGGAGCAGCGCTGTGCGAGCCCTTTCCCATGACGTGCAGTCTCCCCCTGCTTCGGCACAGCGTCCACACGCCATGCCAGCCCACATATCGAATCTATGTGCGATATTGTGGGGGGTTGCGGCGAGCGCGTCAATTTCGCGTGCTGCGGCCTCCGGACCGGCGCGGCAGGCAGGAATGCCGGATGAGGCGTTAACGACACAGGCAATGCTCCGTCACGGCCGAAGGAGGGACAGGCCCGCTCGTCGGGGAGCATGGGGTGCGGCGCAGTACAAACACCAGCCCACGGCCTGCCCCGCGGACTTCTCGGAATCGGAGCTGCCTCCTCCTCGAAACCCATGGGAATTTGCCGGAATGAGCCGAGCAGCTTCGGGGTGAGGGGCACGGGGGTTGTGTGTCCGGGCAGGTGTTTGTCTCACAGCCCTTCATCGGGTAGGAGGTGAAGGTCGGACGGGTCGAAGGTGGTCAGGGCTTCGCGTGCGAGGGCGCGGGTGAAGGCGTCGAGGGGTTGGTCCTGCTCGATGAGGAGTTCTTGGACGGCGCTGGTGAGTTTGGCCCAGTCACGGAAGTTGCCGCGGCAGGCGGCGTCGTCGAGCCAGAGCAGGTCCTTGTCGCTGGTCCTGCTCCACACCGGGTGGTAGTGGGGCATGTGCTCGACGACTTCGGCGGGGTGCAGGGGGGTGAAGCATGGCCACTGGGTGATGCGTGAGGCGAGGGCGGGTCGGCGTCGGAGGTGTCGGCGGGTGTCTTCGGCACCGACGAAGACGACGGTCGGGCGGTTGGGGACGGTGTCCCACAGCGTGCGCACCCATTCCAGTGCGTCGGTGGTGAGTCCTTGGGTTTCGTCGAAGACGAGGATGTAGGGCCGTTCGGTGAGGGCGTCGACGATGCGTGTGTGCAGACCGCGGGTGCTGTCCAGGATGTCGAGAGCGGTGGCGACGGCTTTCTTGATGTCGGTGAGCGGGCAGTAGCGGGGGAACTGGAAGAACAGGGTGGTGTCGGGGGCAAGATCGCGCAGGCAGGTGCGGACGGTGAGGGTCTTTCCCAGGCCGACGCCGCCGTGGATGCAGAGCATGGCCTGGAGCTTGATGGCGGACTGGAGTTGTTTCTGGGTGCGCAGCACGGTGCGGGTGGGCACGAGGCGGGCGTTGGGCAGGTCGAGGTAGTGGCCGTCGCTGCTGGTGTTCACATCTGGTCTTCCTGTTCTGGTGGTGGGGGGCTGGGGGTGGCGGGTGGGTGGGTGAGCCAGGAGCTGGTGGGGGTGGGCAGGTGGTCGTCGGTGGCCGGCGGGGGCTGCGGGTGCCCGGTGCCGGTCCAGGAGCCGGTGGGTTCGGGGAGGCTTTCGGGGGTGGCGGCGTGCGGGTCGCGGGGGTCGCGCAGTCGCTGGCGGGCTTGTTCGGTGGTGAGGGTGGTGAGGGGCTGGGGTGGGGCCGGTGTGGCGGTGGCCGCGTGCCGTTCAGCGACGATGCCGGGGCGTCGCCGGAGGGCTTCTTTGAGGCGGGCGGCGTCGGCCGCGTTGTCTTCTTTGACGCGTTTGAGCAGGTGTGAGCTGGCTGCGTTGGTCCAGTGGGCGGTGCCGCGGTACTCGTCGGTGCCGGCGTCGTAGGCCTCGACGGTGTCGTAGCGGCCGGGCAGGTGGCGCAGGCGTACGTGGTCGCCGATGTGGTGGCGCATCCAGGGTCCGAGGTAGTCGCGGCCGTTCCAGTCGATGCCGGTGTCGGTGACGGTGAAGGTGCGGCGGACGAGAGGAAGGGAGCGGTTGAGGGCGCCGGGAGGCAGGTCGTGGATGACGGTGCGGTCGGCCTTCCAGGCTTGCAGGGGGGTGCGGTTGCCCAGGCTGCGGATGCGGTGTTCGTGGTTCCAGCGGTGGACGAAGCTGCGGATCTCGGTGGTGAGCGCCTCGAAGGTCAGGAGGCCTTCGAGGGGCGGGGGTTTGGGTCTGGCCGCGGGGTCGGGGTCCGGGCAGTGGGTGTAGCCGGGCATGCCGCGAAAGAGCATGTCCTTGAAGGCTGCGTTGAGGGATTCGACGTAGGGCTTGAGGTCGGGGCGGCGGGGCGGTAGTTCCACGCGGCGTACGGCGAGGGCGCCCATGGTCTGGGCGACGGCTTTGCTGAGGAAGTCGGCGCCGCGGTCGACGCGGACGAGTTTGGGGATGCCGCCGAAGGGCCCGTGGTGGCCGCCGCGCTGCAGGGCGTGGTGGATGGCGACGATGATGGCTTGGCTGCTGGGGGTGTGGGGGGTGACGGCCCAGCCGCAGATGCCGGAGTTGGAGCAGTTGACGAAGAGGGTCAGCCAGGGTTTGCGGGCGGTGCCGTCGACGTTGACCCAGACGTCGGCTTCCTTGTGGTCGGCTTCCCAGGCGTCGTTGCGGCGGCCGCGGTCGCGGTGGGAGCCGTGCAGGTCGTAGCGGCGGCGGGCTTTTTCGCCGTCGCGCAGGCCGGCGAGGAAGCTGGGCGGGTAGGCGCGCATGACGGCGGCGTGGAAGGCGGAGTAGCTCAGCGGCATGACGCCGTCGTCCTGCAGGGTGCGGTGGGCGGCGGCGATGCTGCCGCACCAGCGGATCAGTTCCTCCTCCATGCGCGGGGTGACTTCGGTCGCGTCACGTTGTTTGCGCTGGTATTGGCCGTCGTTGTCGCGTGCGCGCTGCATCCAGCGCTGCACGCTCTTCGGGCTGCGGCCATAGGCCTCGGCCACGGTCTTCACGTCACCGGGGGTGAGGGTGCCGGCGGCTTCGAGGGCGAGGAGGTGGGTGACGGAGGCGGCGCGTTCCTCATCAGCGGTGCGTGGTGCGGGCATGGACGGTCCGGGGGATGTCAGGCGGGGGCGAGGCTGAGCAGACCGGCGCCGTAGGACTTGGCGCGGCCGATTCCGTTCAGCAGGGCGTCGGTGAGGGCTGCCGGGTCGGTGATGCGGGCGGTCCCGTCGAACTGGAGGAGACGGTGGACGGGGCCGGGCCCGCCACTGCGGCGGCGGCGGAAGGGGTGGGGTTGGGTGGTGGTGGCGTGCAGGTGCAGGCCGGCCTGGGTGGCGCGGCGGTGCCACCAGGCGAGGGCGGCGGGGTCGTCGAGGGCGAGGACGCTGCCGTGTCTGGGCAGGGGGTCTTCGCCGGGGCCGGGTCGGCGGCGGCTGCGGGTGGAGGGGTTGGCGGTGATGCGGTAGCGGACGATGCGGCCGGGGGTGAGGGCGGCGAGCACGGGGGTGAAGTCGCGGGCCTCGGCGCTGCCGTAGTGGTCGGGCAGGCCGGTGAGGTCGGGAGGGATGCGGGTCTGCACCAGCAGCAGGGGCTGGTGGTCGTCGCGTTCGAGACGGAAGAGCGCGCCGGCCGTCTGGCGGGGGTGGGGGCCGAGGTCGTCGGGCAGCAGCCGCATGACGGTGCGGTGCAGGGCGGTGTAGTCGGCCAGGTCGCGGCGGACGGTGGGGTGGGCGAGGTTGAGGCGGATGCGGATCAGGGTGACGGTGGGCATGGCTGCTCCAGGCGGTGGCGGTAGGCGGCCAGGGCGGGCAGGGGGTCGGCTCCGGCGTAGAGGGCGGCGGGCAGGTGTTCGGTGGTGGCCCACAGCGGGTGGACGGTGTACCGGCGGCGGTGGGGGGTGAAGTCGACGGGGTGGTCGGCGAGTTCGCGGTAGGCGGTGGGGGCAGGGGGTGGGGCGTCGTGCCAGAAGGTGACCGGGACACGGTCTTCGTCCGGTCCGGGCGGGGTGGGCAGGGTGAGAGGGGCGTGGTGGCGGAGGTGAGTGAGCGGGTCGGTCAGGGGCGGGGTGAGGACGAGGGGTTCGTCGGGGACACAGGCGCGGCGGCCCAGGTAGGGGGCGAAGTGGGGGTGTTCGAGGGCGTGGGCGAGGTGGGTGATGAGGGCGGCGGGGCCGTGGACGGCGACGGTGAAGCAGGCGTCGGTGAGGTAGTGGCGGTGGGTGACGTGGGTGGTTCTGCCTTCCTGGCGTCGGCCTCCTTTGCTGGTACGCAGTTGTTCGTGGCGGGCACGGCCGCCGCCGGTGGTGTGGAAATCGGTGTAGGGGGTGCCGGGAGTGTCGACGCGGATGGTGAAGGCCAGGTCGGTGTAGCGGGGGCGGCCCGGCAGGTCGAGGGGGTCGAGGGCCTGGTGGCGGGGACGCCCGGCGGCGGCGGCGAACATGCCGATGAGGGCGGAGCGGGTGGGGTGGGGCTGGGTGCCACGGAGAGTGAAAGCGGTGTCGGTGCCGTAGGCGCTCAGCACTCCGGCCAGGCGCAGGAGAAGTCCGCTCGGTGAGGTGGGGGTGGTGTCGGCGGGCGGGGCGGACATGGTCATGCCACCGTGTAGGGGCGGGGTGCGGTGGCGGGCGAGGTGGCCGCGGCGGTGACGGCGTCGATGAGGTCGTCGTAGCTGGTGTGGCGGGGGCCGAGGTGCTCGAGGTCTTCGGCGGCTTGGGTGACGTGGCCGTGGGCGATGCGGTGACGGGTGCCGGTCAGCTGGGTGAGGGTTGCGGCGTGCTGGGACAGGGCGCTGCGGGTGGGGGCCAGGTGGCCGCCGTGCCGGTCGGCTTTGACGGGCTGGTGGAAGGCGGAGGCGTAGGAGACGGGGCGTCGGTCGCGGACGACGTAGTGGACGGTGTCGGGCAGGGTGTGCGGGGCGGTGGAGTTCTTCTTGGCGTGCGGCAGGGTGGAGATGAACACGTCCGTGAAGGCGCCGAGGAGGGCGACGGCGTGGGATGTGTTGTGGTCGAGGTTGGCGGTCAGTTCGGTGAGGTTGACGCTGGCGTAGCGGTAGAAGACACCGGCGCTCAGGTAGGCGGTGTCCAGGTGGGCGCTGGTGGCTTCGCCGGGCTCGGCCCAGTCCTCGTAGGCGGTGAAGAAGTCGGGCTGCAGGTCGCTGGTGTGGGTGGTGAAGGCCCAGGCCATCTGGACGGCGCCGTCGACGTGGGCGTCAGCGAGGCCGGCGAGGAAGCGGCCGAAGAGGCTGATGCTGGCGGTGCGTTGGCACAGCAGGTTCACCACGTCGTCGGCGGGAAGGTAGGCGGCGGGGGTTTTCGTGGTGGCTTTGGCTTCCTTGGCCATGCCTTTTTCCAGGGCGGTGCGGTGGCGGGCGCACAGTGCGGCGAGGTCGTCGAGGATGCCGTTGTCGGGGACGTAGAGCATGGCCAGGGTGCGGCCGTCGGCGCCGGGGTCGGTGGCCAGGCCTTCGGCCGTGGCGCTGCGGGGGATTTGGGCGGCGGCGAAGCGGGCGAGGTCGTCGGGCCAGCCGGCCTGGCGCAGGGCGGCGGACAGGCGGGGAGGCAGCCGGCGGGTGCGGGCGGCGGGCTCGCCCAGGAGGGTCTCCAGCGCGTGCCGGTCCGCGTGTTTGGCGCACTGGCTGGAGATGGCGGTGCGCAGGCTGTTGCCGATCATGAGGGTTTTGGGTTCGTTGTACTCGCCGCGGTTGAGGCAGGAGGCGGGAATGTCCTGGAGGATGTGCAGGTCGATGTAGCGGGCGAGGTGGGGGTTGGTCGTCATGGGCTACTCGTCTCGTGTGGGGTGGCCCGGGGGGCCGGGGCCGGGGGCGGGGGTGGGGGTGGGGGTGGGGTGGAGAGGTAGAAGTCGTCCTGCCAGCGGGTGGCGACGCTGGGCCGGTTGCTGGTCCAGTAGGTGAGGTCGGACAGCAGGACGGCGAAGTCGGGCGGGCAGCCGGTGCCCAGCAGGTGGCGGGTCATACCGGGCAGGCGGCGGTGGATCATGTCCTCGGACAGGCGGATGAGGACCTGCAGGGTCCTCTCGTGGGGGCCGTCGGTGCGCCCGTGCGCGGCGCGGGCCAGGGTCGCTCCGAGGGTGGGGCGCGCGTGCCAGGCGCAGGGCTGACCGGGGTCCGGGGCGGGGGTGGTGGGGTGGCGGCTGGGGCGTTCGTGGGCGATGAGGCAGGCGAGGGTGTAGTGGGCGCGCCGGTCGGGTTGGTTGCGGGTGAGGCGGCTGAGGAAGGGGTGCAGGCGCTGGCAGTCGTTGACGGGGCGCCCGCGGCCCGTCTCGAGGGCGGCTCTGATCTGTGGGGTGGTGCACAGGTCACGGACAGCGGCGACGTAGGCGTCGCAGTGGGCGCGGTAGTCGTCACGGCTGGGCATGGCGTACTGCTTTCTCGCGGGCGGCGGTGGGGGCCGCGGCGGCCCTGAGGGCGCGGACGGCGCGGGCCAGTGCGGGGCCGGCCATCCGGTGGCGGGCCAGGTCGGGACGCACGGCCTGGCGCAGGGCGGCCACGGCGGTGCGGGCGAAGGCCGGGTAGGGGTCGCTCGCCTCGTCTGCGTCGTGGTGGACGAGGTCCCAGAACACCTTCTCGGCGTGCGGCCAGTACCAGGCCAGTGCCTGGCGCGCCCACCGGCTGGTCGGCTGGCCCCGGCGCGGGGCGGGCGGCGAACCGCCGGCGGCGGCCGGAGTGCTGGTCTCGTTCCAGGCCGTGTTGGCGCGGGTGCGCAGGAGGGCGGCCAGGTGTTCGGCCGCCTGGCGGCAGGAGGCGATCCGGCGGGCGGCGGGCGGGTCGTGTTCTTCGGCCCGGTTCCAGATGGGCGGGGTCAGGGCGGTGTACCAGATGCTGTTGGTGGTGCGGCCGTCCTGGTCGAAGCCGCACACCCGCACCCGCACCCGGCCACGTACGGGGTCGGGCAGGTCGTTGAGGGAGTCGAAGACGGCGGGCCTGCGCTGGGTGGAGTTCTCGTCGCCGGCGAGCAGCAGGGCGTCCAGGTCGCGCCACAGGGCGCGGTCGGCGTCGGCGCGGCGGGGGCGGTCGCGTTGTTCGGCCCCGGCCCGCGGACGGGTGTCGATGATGAGGTAGGGGTCGGTGGCCGGGTAGGCGGGGTGCTGGGTGGCCCAGGTGAGGTAGGCGTCGGTGGCGGCGCTGCCGTCGTCGTTGGGGATCAGGAGCACGGCGTGCCGGGAGCGGCCGGTGAGCAGGCGTTTGGGCCAGGTCACCGGGGGCGGGAGGTGGACGGGGTCGGGGGGTGCGGGTTCCTGCCAGGGGCAGGTGTCGGGGTGCTGGGGGGTGCCGCGGTAGGGGAACTGGTGCAGCAGGAGCGTCTCGAGGAGGGTGGCGCCCTGGGGGTGGAAGGAGAGAGTGGAGCGCAGGGGTCCCGCGGTGGCCCGGCCGCTGGTGTGGGGGCCGGCGCTGCGGGTGGTGCAGCGGCCGGCGGCCCCGTAGGAGTGCTGGATCAGCAGGTGCCAGAAGGCCTCGTCGCTGGGCAGCGGGCGGGGAGCGGTGTCGGTGTGGACGCTGAGCCAGGCGAGGTTGTTGCCGGCGGGCCGGCCGAAGACGAGCTTGTTGATGCCGGAGGTGTTGGTGCACTGCTCGGCCAGGCGCGGGTCCTGCAGGAGCGGGTGGCTCTGGTCGTAGAGATCCCAGTGGGAGGTGTCGCAATAGGCGTGGACGGCCTCGGCAGGCAGGCCCTGGCCACGGGTGAGCAGCTCGGTTCGCCGCTCGTGCCACGCCTCCAGTGACAGGTCGGGGTCGTCCAGGCCGGTCAGCTCGGCGGTGATGGCGGTCAGCATCCGCAGCAGCGCGGAGTGCGCGGGCGGCAGGGGCACGGCCAGGTCGGTGATGCGGTGGGCTTCGACGAGCAGTTCGCGTAGTCCGAGCCGCCGGTGGCGGCCGTCCCACTGCACCGGGATGCAGGGACGCAGATCGACGGGGTAGGCGGGGTGGCCGGGTGGGGAGGGCAAGGGGCGGGCTCCTTCCCGTGACGTCGCGGGCCGGGCAGCGGTCCGCGGCGAGGAGGAACGGGAGTGGACAAGACGTTCGGGCACTGCACACGGCAGACAAAGCGCCATGCGGCGGGAGCCGGGGCAGACGATGCCTGCCGTGGGGTGTCTTTCACTGAAGCACCCGCGTCCAAGGGCAAGGCGGTGATGGGGAATTCGGCCCGTGGCGCCTCCCTGCGGTGCATAATGCCCGCGCGCGCAAGCCGCCCGGTCACCCGTTCTGGCGGCGCGCCGGCGGCGCTGCGAGGCCTCCCCCGGCACGTGCGCCGGCGGACCGGGGTGCGTCCGCCGGCGGCGAGAATCCGGCTGTTGCTGTCCACCCCGGCCCGTGGCATGGGGAGACCGCTGTGGCAGCCACTGCCCGTGTCGACAGGCTCGAAGACGATTTCGCAGAGCCTGTCTGTGCACCGGATCCGCGCGTGGTTCCCTGGGACTGACCGGGCAGGAGGCGGAGGCAGTGGAGAGAGAACAGGAACTGCGTGCGATGACGGCCGTACACGCGCAACTCGCCGGCCTCACCCCGCACGAGCGCATGCGCGCACTGGCATGGCTCCTGGTCACCCTGGAGGTCGACGTGGTCGACGTCTATCAAGAGGCGAAACGGCTGGACCTCCTGCATCAACGAGGATTGGTCCAGGGACGGCCCGTTGAGGGGTCTGGCTGAACCCGTGACGCCCCACTGGCATCGATCCTGAGGTTCAAAGACGGTTTCCCGGCGCTCAAACACCCTGTGGTGCCGCAGTCCTGGCCTGTCTGGTCAAGACCGGGCCTCGTCATGGACGAGGCCGAGGTGGGGGTCGAGGTGCAGCAGGTGGGGGCCGAAGCGGACGGGGCCCGGGACGGCAGCGTCGTGGATCAGCAGGGTCAGGTCCGCCAGCAGGGCGTGCTGGCGCCAGGATTCGGGCGAGCGTGCGGGGGCATCGGCGAGCCAGTCCTCGGGGACGGTAAGGGTGCGTTCGAGGATCGCGCGGACGGCGGGCGCCGGCAGCCGGGGGCTGTCGGGCAGGGGCTGGGTGCCGGCCGGGTCCAGGTGCAGCGAGCCGTCCGGCCGGCGGTAGCAGGTCAGCAGGCGCCGCGGGCGGGTGCCTTCCCGGGTGGGAGCCGTGCCGGCGGTGGTGGGCCTGCGGTAGAGGTCGGCCAGGGAGCCGGTGCGGGCGGGCAGCGGCACGGCCTGTTCCTGCCCGAGGTGTTCATAGGCCCGCAGGTCGGCCTGGTAGGCGGTGTGCAGGGCGGCCAGTGAGTCGGGGATGCGGGTGCTGGCCGTCTCCAGCAGGCGGGGAAGCTGGGCGGGCAGGTCGAGCGGGCGGGCGGGCGTGTGGGTCAGCAGGTGTGCGGCGGCGTGCAGTTCGAAGGCCGGCTCGCCCCGGCCCCACCAGTGCGGGAGGTGGGTGCGGCCGTCGACGACCGGGTCCAGTACCGTCAGCCGCGGCCCGCGCTCAAGGATCCAGCCGGGCCTGCGGCGGTGCGTGCCGCTGTCCTGCCACAGCTGTTCGAAGCGCCACAGCCGGCCCGCCCGTTGCAGCAGCCGGGCCAGCGAGGCCAGGTCACTGATCATGAGGTCGCAGTCGATGTCCAGGCTCATGTCGAGGAGGCTGGTGGTGACCACGACCTGCCGTTCGGGGCGTATCCCGGTGGGGCCGAGCTGGGCGCGTACCCGGCGGGTGATGGCCTCGCGCTGGTGGCCGGGAAACCGGGCGTGCAGCAGGATGAGGTTCTCCCCCGGCCGGGGCCAGGGCATGCGGGCGAGGTGGCGGAAGGTGTCCTGGGCGTCGGCGACGGTGGCACACACCACGATCATGCAGCCGCCGTACTCCAGGATGAGACGGCACTCCTCGGCGATGCGGTGCAGCCGTTCCCCGTCGGCGACCCTCCGTTCGGCGGCGCCGAGCCGGGCCGCGTGCACGGGCTGGTGCTGCACCGTCAGCCGGCGGCGGGTCGCGTGGGCGTGGGCGGCGGCCCGGGCGGGGTCGATCCGTGTGAGGGCGCCGTCGCGGGCCGCGGCGAACAGCCAGCCCGGGTAGGGCACGTCCACGTCCAGGCTCTCCAGTTGGCCGGGGGGCAGCCCTGCGCCGGCCAGATAGGCGTGCACCAGTTCCCGGGCCACCGGCGGCGCCAGGGTGGCGGACAGCAGCACGACCGGGGTGCCCACCGCCGCCAGCCAGTGCAGGAGTCGGGCTGTCAGGCGCCGCATGTAGGGGGTGGCGATGTGGACTTCGTCCAGGATGACGGTGCGGCCGGACAGGGCCAGCATCCGCAGCGCGCTGTAGCGCACCGGCAGCACGGCCATCAGTGCCTGGTCGATGGTGGCGACGGTGAACTGCGCCAGCAGCGCTCTGTCCCAGCCGCGCAGAAAGGGGTCGGGAACCGTGACGTGGTGCCCAGGACGGCCGGTGATGTCCTGTGCTTCGTCGAAGTACTCGTCCAGCGTCAGCTGGCCGCCGGCTTCCAGCAGCCGTCGGTCGTGATAGGCGGCGCTGGTCCAGGGGTGGCTGTGCACCAGTGTCACCGGGGCGCGGCGGGGCCGGTGCGCGGCCACGTAGGTGATGAGGTCGTCGTAGGCGGCATCCGCGATGGCGGTGGTGGGCTGCAGCACGGCCATCCCCCGGGTCCCGCAGTGGCTGTTGAAGATCCGGGCGGCCTCGCGGCCCGTGATCGTCTTGCCGGCGCCGGTGGAGTCGGTGACCACCAGGATGCCGGCTCCCTGTTCGCGCACCACCGGCTCGAGCTGGGCGAGGACCGAGGCCTGCAGCCGGTTGGGGCCGGTGGTGTGCGGATGAGCCTGGGTGAAGGGCACATCGGGCAGAGCGATCCGCTCCAGCCCGGAGGCGGTCACCACCTCGGCGGCCCACCCCTCCTCGGCGTCCGCGTCCGCCGGGAGGCGGGTTTTCATCCAGTGGTCCAGCGCCCCCTCGGCCGGCGCCATCGCGCGCCGCATCCATACGTGGGGCTGGCTCACCAGCCGGTCCGCGACCATGATCAGCCCCGACAGCAGGACCGCGGCCTCGGTGGACACCCTGGGCGGCGGTGTGCCCGCGCCCGTGAGGTAGCGGACCTGGGCGAGGTAGCGGCGGCGCAGGTCCTGCCACAGCGGGCCGCCGAGGTCGAGACGCACCCGCTCAGGACGGGCCGCTCCGCGCACGTCCACCTGCAGATAGCGGCCGTGGTGGGAGCCGAGGATCTGGGCCGCGCGCACCGCCGGACTGCTGTTGCCTCCCCGCCGGTAGCCGAGATCCGTCAGGAGCTCGACGGCCGTGTGCATGGAGGCCCGTTCGTGCCGGATCAGCCGCCACGGCCCCGCATCCGCACGCAGGTCGTCGCCGACCTGCGCCCATGCTCCCGGTTCACACATCTGGAACCGGCTCGCCTTGCCGATGTCGTGCCCGCCGGCCAGGAACATCGCCTCCCGCCGGGCTGCGGCTTCCTCCAGCCCGAGCCCTCGGCAGATCACCCGGCGCTGCGCGGGCGTGAGATAGCGGTCCCACAACTCCCCCGTCACCGCAGCCGCATCCAGCAGATGGAACAGCAGCGGATACGCCAGGCCGTAGAGCAGGCTGTACTTGCCCCACGGCAACAGGTCCAGGCCCCCGGCCCGGCTGTCCTCGACCACACCCATCCCGCCGCCCCTCCCCTGCCTTCGAGGCCAGGACAGCAGCCGTGACAGCCGCAGGGCCATCCCCCACACCGGTGAACCGTGGCCTGCCCGCGCCGAAGACAGTCAGCCGGGCTTCCGCTCTGGGCGTTTCCCGGCTACGCCGGGGGCAACGCCCGCGCCTGCCTGAGGAAACGGCCGGGCAGCGCAACGCCGCAGCACAGGCCTCTTCCGCGGCAAAGCCGCTACGCGCTCGTCACGCACGGCAGAGGACACACGGCTCGAACCGACGCCCGGGACCTCGCATCCGCCCGTTCCCTCTCCACCCGGACACAAGGCGAGTACGGGACGGCTCCCGTGTGCTGTCGGCGAACCTCAAGCCTCAGCACGCCCGTCCCGGTCCGCCTTCGGTTTCGCCGATAACACGGCACTCGCCCGCCAAGGAGGTATAGCGTCATGCCACGGTGTCGGCTTCGCTCACGGCAGTGCCCTCCTCGCGTTCCCGCCACGTTCGCCGGTGCGCTGTCCGGTTCGGCTCGTGGGGGTCATACCGTCTTCTCCACCACACCGGCACCACCTGCCCTCCCCTCCCCACACACCCCGCCGCAGCAGGCCGTCTCGTCCGTTCCACGGGCATCAAACGGCAGGCGCACCCCACAGAGACATCGAAACGACCAAACAGCCCCGACCCTCGACCAGAATCCCTGCCGTCGCCAGACCGCCGTACAGACAGCCCACGACACGCAGCCCTGTCCGACATCGCTCTCACGGCTATCCGGAATCTCACCGGCATCCTCTGCCCGCAGGGGGTCTGCCCAGAGGCGTGGCCGCGACGTCGATACCGGCGCAGTTTCCTCCCCACGCCCGCAAGGCCGAGAAAGCGTTCGGTGTCACAACTCGCCCTACCGAAACAGCAATCCAGCTCTCCACAGAGAGGATCACGTTCCAACAGGAAAACAAGAGGGTCCGTCCGGACAGCACCAAGCCACGGGCCCGCACGGCGTGCTCTCCACCCGTGGAGGTCCATCGGCGACCCAGCCTCCGCCCTCAGCCCGGTCGGCGGCCAGTCCCCATGCGTGGGGGTCCATCCGGCGCCTACCTGTCCGCTGTCAAAACCCAACGCCCTCCGCCAGCGGGCCTGACCTCCGGCAACCGCAGATGCCCCCAAGAGGACAGGCGCAGTCCCGCTCGGCAACCTCGCCGTCGCGTTCTCCCGGTCTTCTCCACCCAGGTAGAGGTCCCTCCGAGCTGCGGATCGAGCATCAACGCTGGCGCCGTCTCCCTCACACGCGGCGGGTCCGTCCAAGGAATCAGCCAGCCGTGTGTCTGCGGGTGCGGTCTCTCCACCGCGATGGGGGCCTCCCGCAGGCTGCAGACTCAGTCAGCGGCGGCTGCGCTTCTCTCTACGCCGCTGGGGCCTACCCCCACCCGGGCAGGAGCAACTCCCTTCGAGATCTGTTACCCACGCGCGGGGCACCCCCTCGGACTCGCCCGGCACTGAACCGCACAGAAGGTTCCGTCCCTACCCTTGGAGGCGTGGCCACACAGGTAGCGGCGAAGGCGGCCTGCCTACTGCCTGACCACCGGATGGACTTGGCAGCCAAACCGGAATCCGGGCGATCGCTGCTCCGCGACAGGACAGGACAGGACAGGACGTACACGAAGTCGAAGAAAAACCCCTCCCGCCATCACAACAAGAGTAAAATTGCCTCCACACAGCAATCGCCGTGCAGGTCATTGAGGGTCCAGTCCCTACGCGTGGGGGTCCATCCGATCGGCGATGACGATGCCGCACTCGTCAGTGATCCGGTCCTACGCATGGGGGTCCATCCGCGGAGCCGCCCGGCCGCGGTTTGGCGAGCAGGTCCAGTCCCTACATACGTGGGGGTCAGTCGCGCGGTTTCGGCCTGTGGGCGCGGATCCACCGCCCCCGTCCCCATAGACATGAGGTCAGTCCTACCTCCCTTCCCCAGACAGGGCGGCAGCCCAGGTCAACAAGGGTCCAATCCTCAGGCGTGGGGGTCTCTCCGGACTGTGTCTTGAAGCTGACGATGGAGTCCCGTCCCCACGCCTGGAAGCCAGTCGGGCGCCGAGAGCACCAGACTCGTTGTGATTCCGTTCCTTCTCACGCGTGGAGGTCCGACCGACGTCAGCTACCCCGTGCCTTCTCGCTCGGGCCTGTGCATCGGGCCGTCTCACGCTCGTCAGGTCTTGCCTGACGCGCGGAGTCCTGGTCTCATGGCAGCCTCCTCGGTATCGGTGCTCCGGTCGGCTTGCTCAAGGGCCTGTTGCACTTGCTCGTGAAGCGTTCCGCCGCTGAACCGGTTCACGGGCCGTGTGGTGCTCAGGGGGCGTCGAGGAGTTCTATGAAGTCCTGGTACATGCGGTCCGTGCGACCGGCTCGCGCCTGCCGGACACGCTGGGCCACTGCGGTCAGAACCCCGGCGCTTGGCTAGGGCGGGCGTCAGCGGCTCCACCGAGGCGAACCCAATCGGCCCCAGTTCTAGGATGATTCGTGAAGATCAGGCGTGTTGGGGCGGCCCCGGAGTGCGGTTCGATCTGGGACCGCCGGGCTGCCAAAACTACCGACAGCTGTCTGAGGCCCTCAAGGGCGCAAAGCCGACCGTCTCTGCGATACCGAAGATGGAATGGCCTACTTCCTCCATTCCGTGCGCACCGCGGCCGCTCGCGTACGTAAGCTAAGCCATAGTCAGGCAGCGCTCTTCGAGCCCGCATCGCAGACGCAATTTTCCCTACGGGAGTGGGGGTCTGTCTGCCTGAGCCTCGATCATCCGGTGCTGGAAGGTGCGTCCCCTGCACGCGTGGGGGTACGGAAAGCCGGTATGCGGCACGTAGGCGGGTAGTAGGCCCAACGTCCCGCCTGCTGGTGACGATCTCGCCGCCTGGGTCCCCGCACCCGCGGGGACCCAGGCGGGACCCGGCTGCCCAGCTATCAGTGCAGGCGCCGTTGCCCTACCAGTAGTGCCGCAGGGTTTCGTTATCTTGCCTGGTCAAAGGTGTGGGACTGAGTGGCGGCTACCGGCCGGACTCCAGCCACACGGTCCCTTGGGCGACGATCACGGCTGCTCCGCCGAGCGTCATGCTTCCGTCGTCGCCGACAGTCACACGGAGGCGCCCGCCGGGGACATCGACCGTATAGGTGGTCTCCTCGCCACTGTTCTGGTCATGTTGCCGCGCGGCGGCGACGGCGGCGCAGGCTCCGGTGCCGCAGGCCCGGGTCTCGCCCACTCCTCGTTCGTGAACCCGTAGTTCCAGGTGCCTGTGGGTGCGGGTGACGACGAATTCGACCGTCACTCCGTCTGGATAGGCATCCAGTGGCGTGACGGCAGGAGGGAAGAGCAGGGCACCAGGACGGGTGAGGTCGTCGACGAAGGCGACGGCGTGCGGGTTGCCCATGTCGACGTGGACGGCAGGCCATTGGTGTCCACCGGCGGACACCGTGATTCCGGAGTCACCGGACAGCCGGGGGTGTCCCATGTCGACGGTGATGTCGCGGTCTTGATCAGGGCCTGCGGGAATGTGGACGGTCCGGACCCCGGCACGGGTAGCGATGGCAGTGGCCCCGGTCGGGATCTGGCCGGTGTCGGCGAGGTGGCGGGCGAGGACGCGGATTCCGTTGCCGCACATGGCCCCTTGAGAGCCGTCGGCGTTGTAGTAGTCCATGAACCATTCGGCCTCGTCCGCCATGGCGGTGGCCTCGGGGTGGTTGGTGCAGCGGACGGCTCGCAGCAGTCCGTCCGCTCCGATGCCGGTGCGCCGCCGGCACAGCCGGACCACGTCCGCAGAGGTGAGGCGTATCCAGCCGCCGGGGTCGTTCAGGACGATGAAGTCGTTGTGGGCGCCATGACCCTTGGCGAAGGAGAATTCCCGCTTGGGTATCGGAGGTTCGGACGGACCAAGGGGCATCAGGAGCCGGCCTCGTCCTGCTCCGGGGCAGAGAGGCGGAGCCAGGCGATCTGGCCGTGCTCGGTGTCGGTGAGACCGAACTCCGTTCCCTGTTCGAGCACTTGCAGAATCTCGCGCCAGTTCTCCCGGGTGTGGTCCGTCACGTCGAATTCGATGCGCACACTGTCGGAGTCCTGGGTGACGCGAGGGTGAGTCCCGGTCAGCTCAACAAGTCGCGCAGTGAGCGAACGGGCTGCGGAGTTCTGGTGGCCACGCCCCACTTACTCCACCGTCCATCATCTGCGGGTCACTTTGCGTATTTCTAGTTAACTAGCTTCTAGCTAGTGGACTAACTTTGTCAATCTGTCCAGGTGAGGCGCGTGCGCGAGGAGGAGCATGGCTGACGGGACTCCGACTGCCCCAGCTCCCTATCTGGTGGTGGCGGACCGGATGCGAGCCAGCATCGCCGACGGCACCTGGCCGCCCGGCTACCGGCTTCCTTCACGTTCCGTGCTCGGAGCGGAGTTCGGCAGCGTCGGGGAGAACGTCGTACGCCGCGCCCAGGAACTCCTCATCGACGAGGGCCTCCTGGAGGGCAAGGCCGGCTCCGGGACCTACGTCCGTGCTCCCCGGGAGCGGCATACGTTGCTGCGGACGCCGCCGGCCGATTCGAACGGCAGACGCGTGGCACCGTTCGGTTTCACGGGCACGTGGGAGGCCGACAGCACGGCAAAGGTCCCCGCTCCCGTCGCGATCGCCGACCGCCTCGGCGTCAGAACAGGCGCGCCCTGCGTCCGCACCACGTACGAGTTCCTCGCCCGCCACCGGCCGGTGATGATCTCCACGAGCTGGGAGCCGATGGCCGTCACCGGCGGGACCGAGATCGTCCTGCCGGAAGGAGGCCCGCTGGCCGGCCGGGGCGTGGTCGCGCGCATGGCCCACATCGGCATCACCGTCGACCTCGTCAAAGAGACTCCCCGGCCCGTCCAGATCATGCCGGAGCAGGCCCATCTGCTCGGCGTACTGGCCGGATCGCGGGCGACCTTGATCGAGCGCACCCACTACGACACCTCGGGCCGGGCCGTGGAGACGGCGGACCTGCTGATCCCGGCCGACGAGTGGGACATCACCTACGAGATCCCGCTGAGCATCTCCCGCGCACCGGGCTCGTAACCGCA
>NZ_JBEPBI010000151.1:0-19065 GCF_040299045.1 Streptomyces sp. NPDC001027 | reverse complement strand
CGATCGCCGTCCCGCACCCCGTTCCCGTCCGCGCGCTCCGCGCCCCGTTCCCGGACCCCGCCGGACCCGCCGTGTGGGGTTCTGCACATCCTCCCCGCGCAGGTCAACGGCAAGTTGACGGCCCTTCCGGGCCCGTGGTGGACTGCCCGGGCCATGTACGGCGGCAGAAGAGGAAGCCGGTGCGATTCCGGCGCGGTCCCGCCACTGTCACCGGGGAGGTAACCCCCCGGGAGCCAGGAACTCTCGCCGCCGGTCTCGTCGAACCAGGGCGCGGACACCCTGAGTGAGGACCTCTGCCATGTGCGGCTGCCGACCGAGCGTCACCACCGAGCCGATCCCCGCCCCCACAGCCGGCTGACCCGATGGGTGCCGAGCGCGTCCACGCGTACGGCGCCGCCGTCGGCCTGCTCGGCGACCTGCTCCTCGGCGACCCCCGCCGCGGGCATCCGGTCGCCGTGTTCGGGCGGGCCGCGGGCGCCGTCGAACGGCTGCTGTGGCGGGACCACCGGGGGTGGGGCGCCCTGCACACCGTGGTGTGCGCCGGGGGCGCCGTCGCCCTGGGGGCCGCCGCCTCGCGAGGTGTGCGCCGCTCCCCCGCCGCCTCCGTCGCCCTGACCGCCGCCGCCACCTGGGCCGTCGTCGGGGGCAGTTCGCTCGTCCGCGAGGCCCGCGCGATCGGGCGGGCCCTGGAGGCGGGGGACGTCGAGGCGGCCCGCGAACGACTGCCGCATCTGTGCGGGCGGGATCCGCAGGCGCTGGACGCCGACGGGATCGCCCGGGCCGTCGTGGAGTCCGTCGCCGAGAACACCTCCGACGCCGTCGTCGGGGCACTGGTGTGGGGCGCCGTGGGCGGCGTGCCGGGTCTGGTCGGGTTCCGGGCCGTCAACACCCTCGACGCGATGGTCGGTCACCGCTCGCCGAGGTATCTGCGCTTCGGCTGGGCCGCCGCCCGGCTCGACGACCTCGCCGGGTGGCCGGGGGCGCGGCTGACCGCCGTGCTGGCCGCCGCGGCGGGGGACGACCCGCGCGGCGCGCTGCGCGCGTGGCGTGCCGACGCCCGCCGTCACCCGAGCCCCAACGCGGGCCCCGTGGAGGCGTCCTTCGCGGGCGCGCTCGGCCTGCGGCTGGGCGGGACCCTGTCCTACGGCGGGCGGGTCGAGCACCGGCCGGTGCTCAACGGGGCGGCCGGACGGGCCGTCGCCGTGCACGACATCGAACGCGCCGCGCGGCTCTCCCGCCGCGTCGGTCTGCTCGCGCTCGGCGTCACCGTCGCCGCGCGCCTGGTCGCGAAGGGACGTCAGTCATGAGCGGGGGGCTCCTCGTCGCCGGCACGACCTCCGACGCCGGCAAGAGCGTCGTCACCGCGGGGATCTGCCGGTGGCTGGTGCGACAGGGCGTCAAGGTCGCGCCGTTCAAGGCGCAGAACATGTCCCTCAACTCCTTCGTGACGCGGGAGGGCGCCGAGATCGGACGGGCGCAGGCCATGCAGGCGCAGGCCTGCCGGGTGGAGCCGACCGCGCTGATGAACCCCGTGCTGCTCAAGCCGGGCGGGGAACGCAGCAGCCAGGTCGTGCTGTTGGGCAGGGCGGTGGGCGAGATGAGCGCCCGCGGCTATCACGGCGGCCGGCAGCAAAGACTCCTCGGCACCGTTCTCGACTGTCTCGCCGAGTTGCGGGGCACGTATGACGCGGTGATCTGTGAGGGGGCGGGCAGTCCCGCCGAGATCAACCTGCGGCGGACCGACATCGTGAACATGGGGATCGCGCGCAGCGCGCGGCTGCCCGTGCTCGTCGTCGGCGACATCGACCGGGGCGGCGTCTTCGCGTCGTTCTTCGGCACCGTGGCCCTGCTGTCGCCTGAGGACCAGGAACTGGTCGCCGGGTTCCTCGTCAACAAGTTCCGGGGCGACGTCTCCCTGCTGGAGCCGGGCCTGGACATGCTGCAGGGGCTCACCGGGCGGCGGACGTACGGGGTGCTGCCGTTCCGGCACGGGCTCGGGATCGACGAGGAGGACGGGCTGCGGGTCTCGCTGCGGGGAACCGTGCGGGAGTCGAACACCGCCCCGCCGGTCGGCGAGGACGTGCTGCGGGTCGCCGTCTGCGCGGTCCCGCTGATGTCCAACTTCACCGACGTGGACGCGCTGGCCGCCGAGCCCGGCGTCGTCGTGCGGTTCGTCGACCGGCCCGAGGAACTGGCCGACGCCGACCTGGTCGTCGTGCCGGGGACCCGGGGCACCGTGCGGGCGCTTCAGTGGCTGCGCGAGCGCGGCCTGGCCGACGCGCTGGTGCGCAGGGCCGCCGAGCAGCGGCCCGTCCTCGGCGTCTGCGGGGGCTACCAGATCCTCGGCGGGCGGATCGAGGACGACGTCGAGAGCCGGATCGGCGGGGTCGACGGGCTCGGACTGCTCCCCGTGCGGGTGCGGTTCGCCCCGGAGAAGACCCTCGCCCGCCCGGTGGGCGAAGCCCTCGGCGAGTCCGTCGAGGGGTACGAGATCCATCACGGGGTGGCCGCCGTGGACGGCGGGGAGGCGTTCCTGCGCGACGACCTCGGAAACCCCCTCGACGGCTGCCGGGTCGGGCAGGTCTGGGGCACGCACTGGCACGGCTCACTGGAGTCGGACGGGTTCCGGCGGGCCTTTCTGCGGGAGGTCGCCGCGGCCTCGGGCCGGCGTTTCGTGCCCGCTCCCGACACCTCGTTCGCCGCGCTGCGCGAGGAGCAGCTGGACCGGCTCGGCGACCTGATCGAGGAGCACGCGGACACCGACGCGCTCTGGCGGCTGATCGAGTCGGGCGCGCCGCAGGGGCTGCCGTTCGTTCCCCCGGGAGCGCCCGTATGAGCGTCCGGCCGAGCACCCCGTCGAGCGTCCGGTCGAGCACCCGCACGGTCGACGGGCCGTCGCCGTCGGCGGGCGGCGTCCCGTTCACCGGGGAGTCCGGCCCCCGCGCTCGGCGCGGCACCACCGAACGGCCGCGGGACGTCCGTCCCGTGCCGGAGGGCGAGTTGGAAGGCAACGAGAAGTGAGTACTCCTTTCCCGTTCACGGCCGTCGTCGGCCAGGACGACCTGCGGCTCGCGCTGCTGCTGAACGCCGTGTCGCCGGCGGTGGGCGGCGTGCTGGTGCGCGGCGAGAAGGGCACGGCCAAGTCGACGGCGGTACGGGCGCTCTCGGCGCTCATGCCGGCCCTGGACGCGGTGACCGGCTGCCGGTTCTCCTGCGACCCGGCCTCGCCCGACCCCGGCTGCCCGGACGGACCGCACGAGCCGGGGGCGTCCGAGAGGCGGCCGGCGCGGATGGTGGAGCTGCCGGTCGGCGCCTCCGAGGACCGGCTGGTGGGCGCGCTGGACATCGAACGGGCGCTGGCGGAGGGCGTGAAGGCCTTCGAGCCGGGGCTCCTCGCCGACGCGCACCGGGGCGTTCTGTACGTCGACGAGGTCAACCTCCTCCACGACCATCTGGTCGACCTGCTGCTGGACGCGGCCGCGATGGGCGCCTCGTACGTCGAGCGCGAGGGCGTCTCCGTACGGCACGCGGCCCGGTTCCTGCTCGTCGGCACCATGAACCCCGAGGAGGGCGAGCTGCGGCCGCAGTTGCTCGACCGGTTCGGGCTGACGGTGGAGGTGGCGGCCTCGCGCGACCCCGACCAGCGCGTGGAGGTGGTGCGACGGCGGCTCGCTCACGACGACGACCCCGAGGCGTTCGCCGCGCGCTGGGCCGACGAGGAGGCCGCCGTCCGCGGCCGGATCACGGCCGCGCGCGAACTGCTGCCCTCGGTGCGGCTGGGCGACGCGGCGCTGCGGCAGATCGCGGCGACCTGCGCCGCGTTCGAGGTGGACGGCATGCGCGCCGACATCGTCATGGCGCGCACGGCGACCGCGCTGGCCGCGTGGGCCGGACGGACCGACGTGCTCGCGGAGGACGTACGGCAGGCGGCGCTGCTCGCGCTGCCGCACCGCAGGCGGCGCAACCCCTTCGACGCGCCCGGACTCGACGAGGACAAGCTCGACGAGACGCTGGAGGAGTTCGGCGGCTCGGACGAGGAGGACCCCGACCCCGGTCCGGACGGCCCCGGGGGCGGACCTGACGGCGGGGGCGGCCTGCCGCCGCAGCCCGGCGACACGGCCCACGACACCGCCGACGACGCCACCGTGCCGCCGCAGGGCGACGCCGGTCCCGACGCCGGGCGGAGCGGGGAGGGCGACGCACAGCCGCAGCCGGGCGGACCGGGGGCCGGGGAGCAGTCCCCCGTGCGGGCCGCCGAGCCCTTCCGCACGAAGACGCTGAGCGTGCCCGGCATCGGCGAGGGCGCCGCCGGGCGGCGGTCGCGTGCGCGCACCGAGCATGGCCGGACCACGGGCGCGCGGCGCCCCCGGGGCGCCCTGACCAAGCTGCATCTGGCGGCGACCGTGCACGCGGCCGCCCCGCACCAGCGGGCGCGGGGACGGTCCGGGCCGGGGCTGGTGGTGCGGCGCGACGATCTGCGGCAGGCGGTCCGGGAGGGGCGCGAGGGCAACCTCGTGCTGTTCGTCGTGGACGCCTCGGGGTCGATGGCGGCCCGGCAGCGGATGGGCGCGGTGAAGGGCGCGGTGCTGTCGCTGCTGCTCGACGCGTACCAGCGGCGGGACAAGGTCGGACTCGTCACCTTCCGGGGCGCGGGCGCGGACGTCGCGCTGCCGCCCACGTCGTCGGTGGACGCGGCCGCCGTGCGCCTGGAGTCGCTGCCCACCGGGGGGCGCACACCGCTGGCCGCCGGGCTGCTCCGGGCGCACGACGTGCTGCGCGTGGAGCGGCTGCGGGATCCGGCGCGGCGGGCGCTGGTCGTCGTGGTGACGGACGGACGGGCGACCGGCGGCCCCGAGCCGGTCGCGACGGCCGGGCGGGCAGCCCGGCTGTTCGCCGCCGAGGGCGTGGCGAGCGTGGTCGTGGACTGCGAGTCGGGGCCGGTGCGGCTCGGGCTCGCCGGGGAGCTCGCCGCGGAGCTGGGGGGCACCGCCGTCACGCTCGACGAGCTGCGGGCGGACTCCATCGCGGGACTGGTGAAAGACGTGCAGGGGACTTCGAGGAGGGCCGCTTAATGCCGCAGGGACAGCCGAGCGTCGTGCCGGACGACGGACTGACGACGCGTCAGCGCCGTAACCGGGCGCTCGTCATGGTGCACACGGGCGTCGGCAAGGGGAAGTCGACCGCCGCCTTCGGGCTCGCGCTGCGGGCCTGGAACCAGGGGTGGCCGATCGGGGTGTTCCAGTTCGTCAAGTCGGCGAAGTGGAAGGTCGGCGAGGAGAACGCGCTGCGGGTGCTGGGGGCGTCCGGGCAGGGCGGCTCCGTCGACTGGCACAAGATGGGCGAGGGCTGGTCGTGGGTGCAGCGCGACCTCCAGGGGGACAACTCCAGCAACGAGGAGAAGGCCCGCGAGGGCTGGGAGCAGGTCAAGCGGGACCTCGCCGCGGAGGCGTACAAGCTGTACGTGCTCGACGAGTTCGCCTACCCGCTGCACTGGGGGTGGATCGACGTCGACGAGGTGATCTCGGTGCTGCGGGAGCGGCCCGGGACGCAGCACGTCGTCATCACCGGCCGCAACGCGCCCGAGAAGCTCGTGGACTTCGCCGACCTGGTCACCGACATGTCCAAGGTCAAGCATCCGATGGACGCGGGGCAGAAGGGGCAGAGGGGCATCGAGTGGTGACGCCGTGCTGACTCCCCCTGCAGCGACGCCTTCTGCGGCGACGTCGTCCGCGTCCCCGCCGCCGGCGTCCTCGGCCTCGTGCTCCGTGCCGCGGCTCGTCATCGCCGCGCCCTCCTCGGGCAGCGGCAAGACGACCGTCGCGACGGGGCTGATGGCCGCGTTCGCCGCGCGCGGGCTCGCCGTGTCCCCGCACAAGGTCGGACCGGACTACATCGACCCCGGGTACCACTCGCTCGCGACCGGGCGGGTGGGCCGCAACCTCGACGCGTACCTGTGCGGGCCGGAGCTGGTCGGCCCGCTGTTCGCGCACGGTGCGCGCGGCTGCGACCTGGCGATCGTCGAGGGCGTGATGGGGATGTACGACGGGGCGGCGGGAGAGGGCGAACTGGCCTCCACCGCCCAGGTGGCGAAGCTGTTGCGGGCGCCGGTGGTGCTCGTGGTCGACGCCTCGTCGCAGTCCCGGTCGGTGGCGGCGCTGGTGCACGGGTTCGTGTCCTGGGACCCGGAGGTGCGGGTCGGGGGCGTGATCCTCAACAAGGTCGCCTCCGACCGGCACGAGGAACTGCTGCGGGACGCGCTGGAGTCGGCCGGGACGCCGGTGCTGGGCGTCGTGCGACGGGCGCCGCGGGTCGACACGCCGTCCCGGCACCTCGGGCTCGTGCCGGTCGCGGAACGGCGGGCCGAGGCGGTGGACTCCGTCGCGGCGATGGCGGCGCAGGTGGCGCAGGGGTGCGACCTCGAGGCGCTGCTCGCGCTGGCGCGCGGTGCGGGAGACCTGTTCTGCGCGCAGTGGGACGCGGCCGAGGCCCTGCGGGCCGTGCCCGCGCCGGCTCTCGACGCGCCGACTCTCGACGCACCCGCGATCGACGCACCGGTCAGGCGGCCGGTGGTCGCCGTCGCGGGCGGCTCCGCGTTCACGTTCTCCTACGCGGAGCACGCCGAGCTGCTCACCGCCGCCGGCGCCGACGTCGTCCCCTTCGATCCGCTGCGGGAGGAGCACCTGCCCGAAGGAACCGCCGGGCTGGTCGTCGGGGGCGGATTCCCCGAGGTGTACGCGGCCGAGCTGTCCGCGAACGAGCCGCTGCGCAAGGCGGTGGCGGCCCTGGTGGACCAGAGGGCGCCCGTCGCCGCCGAGTGCGCCGGGCTGCTCTATCTGTGCCGCGAGCTGGACGGGCAGCCCATGTGCGGGGTGCTCGACGCGACGGCGCGGATGAGCGGACGGCTCACACTCGGGTACCGGGACGCGGTCGCCGTGAGCGACAGCGCGCTGGCCGTGACCGGGACCCGGATGCGGGGCCACGAGTTCCACCGGACCGTCGTGGAGCCCGGCGCGGGCACGACCCCCGCATGGGGGCTGCGGACCCCGCAGCGGCGGCTCGAGGGGTTCGTGGAGCGGGGTGTGCACGCGAGCTATCTGCACACGCACTGGGCGTCCGAGCCGGGCGTGGTCCGCCGGTTCGTGGAGAGGTGCCGCACGTCATGAGCGGCGGGCCGGCCGTGGGGGCCGCCCGGGGGCCGGGACCGCGTGCCGTGACCGGACTCCTCCCGGCGCGCGGGCACGGGCATGCGCACGGGTGCGGGTGCGGGCACGGGCTCTCAGGACGCCAGGCCGACCACCAGCCAGATGAAGGCCGCGCCCGCGATCGTGCACAGCACGGTGGAGCGGGCCGGGTGCTCGTGGTGGGCCTCCGGGAGGATCTCGGCGGCCGCCAGGTACAGCAGCGCGCCCCCGAAGAACCCGAGATAGCCGCCGAGCACCTGCTCCGGGATGGTGACGAAGGACGTCGAGGCCGCGCCCGCGACCGGGGCCGCCGCGTCCGCGACCAGCATGGCCTGGGCCTTGCGGCGGGCGTTCCCGTAGAGGCTCGTGATCGTGTACGTGTTGAAGCCGTCCGCGAAGTCGTGGGCGATGACCGCCAGCGCCACGGCTGCTCCCATGCCGCCGTCCACCTGGAAGGCCGCGCCGATCGCCACGCCGTCCATCGCGCTGTGCCCGACCATCGCGGCGGCGGCCGTGAGACCCACCTCCGGCGCGCGCAGGGTCGCCTCCTCCGCGCCGTGCGCGGCCTGGCGCGCCGCGAGCAGCCGTTCCACCAGATGGGCCAGCAGGAACCCGGCCACGAAGAGCAGCAGCGCGGCGGGAACGCCGAAGACCTCCGCGCCGGCCGCGTCGAGGGCCTCCGGCAGCAGGTCCAGGCCGACCACGCCCAACATCAGGCCGCCGGCCAGGCCCAGCACGAGGTGACGGCGGTCGGTCACGCGCTGCGCCGTCCAGCCGCCGGCCAGCGTCATCAGGAACGCGCCGAGCGCGACGAAGACCGCCATGCCCCCTTGCTATCCGATCGACCCCCGATCGCGCACATCCGCGCCACGGCCCGACGGCCCGAGGACCGGACGAAGCTCCGGAGACTCTGAAGCCGCCGGAACGCGAAGACCACCGCGGAGAGCACCGCAACCGCAAACACCGCCGAAGCCCCCGAAGCCCCCGAAGCCGCCGAGCCCCCTGAACCCGCACAGACGACGGAGAGAGGACGTGCCCGCATGACCGACGCCGTCCCCGGCCGCCCGGGCCACGCGCCCGTGACGTCCGCCACCGTGGACGGGGACGCCGCGACGTCCCTCGTCGTCGGGGTCGGGGCGTCCACGGGCGTTCCCGCCGCCGAGGTGCTCGACCTGGTGGAGAGCGCGCTGCGGGAAACCGGACGCTCGGTGCGCGACCTCGCCGAGCTCGCCACCGTCGACGTCAGGGCCGGCGAGCCGGGCCTCGTGGAGGCCGCACGGCGGCTCGGCGTGCCCGTGGTGACGTACTCCGCGCGGGAGCTGGCCGGTGTGGCGGTGCCCCACCCCTCCGACGCGCCGCTCGCCGCCCTGGGCACCGCGTCGGTGGCGGAGGCGGCCGCGCTGGTCGGGGGCGGTGAGCTCGTGGTGCCCAAGCGCAGGTCGGCCGGGACTCCGGCGAGGGCGACCTGCGCCGTCGCGCGCCGGACGGGCCTGCCTGCACCGCCGGCCGCCACGCCGCCCGGAACCGCCCACGCGCCCCCGGACGACGCCGGCGGGCTCGCGACCGCCTCCCGCCCCGGCGCCCGCGGCGACCGCGACGGACCCGCCGCGGCGGGCGCGACCCGCACGGACATCCCCCACACGGGCATCACCCTCACGGACAGGGAAACGCGCACTCCCATGCACACTGACGGACACGCTGACGGAAGAGCCGACGAGCACGCCGACGGCCTGACCGGGAGTCCCGACGGCGTACACGACCTGCGCCATCACGGGGACGCCGAGACGCGGGACGACGGCTCGGCCCTGGTGGACCTCGCCGTGAACGTCCGCGCGGACACTCCTCCGCGCTGGCTGCGCGAGCGGGTCGCCGCGTCCCTCGGCGGTCTCGCGGCCTATCCCGACGGACGTGCCGCGCGGGCGGCCGTCGCGGCGCGGCACGGGCTGCCCGTGGAGCGGGTGCTGCTGACGGCGGGCGCGGCGGAGGCCTTCGTGCTGCTGGCGCGGGCCCTGCGGGTGCGGCGGCCGGTGGTCGTGCATCCGCAGTTCACCGAGCCGGAGGCGGCGCTGCGCGACGCCGGGCACCAGGTGGGCCGGGTGCTGCTGCGCGCGCGGGACGACTTCCGGCTGGATCCGGCGGCCGTTCCCGACGACGCCGACCTCGTGGTGGTGGGCAATCCGACGAACCCCACCTCGGTGCTGCACCCCGCGGACACGCTCCGGCGGCTGGCGCGCGCCGGACGGACGCTCGTGGTCGACGAGGCGTTCATGGACGCGGTGCCGGGCGAACGGGAGGCTCTCGCCGGGCGGACGGACGTGCCCGGGCTGGTGGTGCTGCGCAGCCTGACCAAGACCTGGGGGCTCGCGGGGCTGCGGATCGGGTACGTCCTCGCGGCGCCGGAGACGATCGCCGAGCTGGAGCGGGCACAGCCGCTGTGGCCGGTGTCCACGCCGGCGCTGGCCGCCGCGCAGGCGTGCGTGGAACCGCAGGCGCTGGCGGAGGCCGCGCACGCCGCGCACCGCATCGCCGCGGACCGGGCCCATCTCGTCGCCGGACTCGAGGAGTTCGCCTCGGACGGGCTGAGGGTGGCGGGTCCGGCCGAGGGCCCCTTCGTGCTCGTCCGGCTGCCGCGGGCGGCCGCGGTCCGCCGTCAGCTGCGGGTCCTGGGGTACGCGGTCCGGCGCGGGGACACCTTCCCCGGGCTGGACGAGGAGTGGCTGCGGCTGGCGGTACGGGACCGGGTGACGGTGAACCGTTTCCTCCAGGCCCTGGACCAGGCCCTGGCACTGACCCGCAACTGACGACGCCCGACGCACGGATCAGGAGGGCCCGCGCGAGGGGAGACCGCGACTCGGGCGTAGAGGCGCGACGCGCGCGGCCGGAACGCGACCGCCCGCGCGGGACGCGACGGCACCGCGCGAGCAGGACACGAAGGCGGGACCCGGACGGCAGGGCGCAGGCAGAGCCGCTCGGGGTGACGCCGGAGGCGGGCGGGGCCTGGAGGAAGGCGAAGGGCGGGGCGGGCACGGGCGCCGGGGGACGTCGGCGTCCGTGCTGCCGCGCCCCGCCCGGTTCGGTCAGGCGCGTCGGCGGGTCAGCGCCACGGCTGCCACGCCCGCGAGCAGCAGCGCCGCGGCGCCGCCCGCGACGTACGGGGCGGGCGAACCGCCGCCGGTCCGGGCCAGGTCCGCCTCGGCGGGCGCGCCCTGCGGTCTGACGTCGGGGGCCGGAGCGGCGCTCGCCGCGGCCGGCCGTTCCCGCTCCTCGCCCTTCTCCGACGCCCCGCCCTGGGACCGGCCCTGTTCCCCGGTCTGCTCCTCCGGCTGCCCGGCGGGCGTCTCGCAGGAGGCGGCGGCGAGCGTCACCGTGCCGGTGACGTCGGCGACGTTCAGTTTCAACGGGTCGACGGAGACGGTGAGTTCGAGGGCGGTGGCGGCGGCCGTGCGGGTGGTGGTCGCGCGCTTCGACAGCTCCAGGCGGACCTCCCCCACGCCCGGCGCCTTCACGTCCGTCGTGCCGCCCGTGCTCACCGACACCTTCTTGCCCAGGACCGTGACCGAGCCCAGCAGGTTCGCGACGGCGACCGGAGCCCGGCCGGCCTCGCAGGTCGCCTTCGAGGTGACCGTGCCGACCTCGACGAGGGAGAGCAGCGGAAGTCCGGGGAGGTGCAGCCTGGCGTGGACGAGGCGGGTGGACGCCTCGGCCTTCCTCTCGTCCGCCGTGGCCCTGGCCTCGGCGACGTCGGCGCGCAGCACGCTGAAGGGTCTGCCGCCGGCGACGCCGTCCAACTCGGCGGTCAGCGCGGTCTTCTCGGCGCTCTGCGGCGCGTGCACCTCGTTGAGGGAGACGGCGAGCGGGACGTCGGCGGTTCTGTTGAGCAGGGACACGTCGAGGTCGGTGCGCAGCACGGCGGCGCTCGCGCGGCCGGGGCCGTCGCCCGCGTGGGCGGGACCCGCGCCGGCCAGGGCCGCGGGACCTGCGGCCAGGGCCGTGGCCGCCAGGGCGGCGGCGACGCGACGGGCGCGTGCGGGCATGCGGAAGGTGTTGCCGTTCAAGGGTGGGCTCCCCAGAAGAGACGCTTCGGGACCCCGCAAGAATCGCGTACGAAGGGTGAACGGTCAGCGCGCCGAGGTGAGTTCACTCCAACGTGAGATTTCCGCGCACGTCTTCGAATTCCCTGGCACGTGCGTTCTGCGCCGTCAGCCCACGATCTTCCCGTTCAGCACGACCCTGCGGGGCGCCGCCAGCACGCGCACGTCGGCGCGCGGGTCCGTCTCGTACACCACCAGGTCCGCCGGCGCGCCCTCGTCCAGGCCGGGGCGTCCGAGCCAGGCGCGTGCGCCCCACGTCGTCGCCGAGAGCGCCTGCAGCGGGGGGATGCCCGCGGTCACCAGCTCCGCGACCTCCGCCGCCACCAGGCCGTGCGGCAGTGAGCCGCCGGCGTCCGTGCCGACGAAGACCGGGATGCCGGCGTCGTAGGCGGAGCGGACGGTGTCGTACCGGCGCGCGTGGAGCCTGCGGATATGGGCCGACCAGCGCGGGAACTTGGCCTCTCCGCCGGCCGCGAGATCCGGGAAGGTGGCGATGTTGACCAGGGTCGGGACGATCGCCACGCCCCGCTCGGCGAACAGCGGAACGAGGTCGTCCGTCAGACCCGTCGCGTGCTCGACGCAGTCGATGCCGGACTCGACCAGATCGCGCAGCGAGTTCTCGGCGAAGCAGTGCGCCGTGACCCGCGCGCCCAGCCGGTGGGCCTCGGCGATGGCCGCCTCGGCGGCGGCCCGCGGCCAGCTGGGGGCCAGATCGCCGACCTCGCGGTCGATCCAGTCGCCGACCAGCTTGACCCAGCCGTCGCCGCGCCGGGCCTCCCGGGCGACGTACGCGACGAGGTCCTCGGGCTCGATCTCGTGCGCGTAGCCGCGGAGATAGCGGCGGGTGCGGGCGATGTGCCGGCCCGCCCGGACGATCTTCGGGAGGTCGTCGCGGTCGTCGATCCAGCGGGTGTCCGAGGGCGAGCCGGCGTCCCTCAGCAGCAGGGCGCCCGCCTCGCGGTCGGTCAGCGCCTGCTTCTCCGCGACGTCCGGCTCGACCGGCCCGTGCCCGCCGAGGCCCACGTGGCAGTGCGCGTCGACGAGACCGGGCAGCGCCCAGCCCTCGACGGTGCGGACCTCACGGGCCCTCGCGGGACGGGCGTAGGAGATCCGGCCGCCGACGACCCACAGCTCGTCGCGGACGTCGTCGGGCCCGGCGAGGACCCTGCCCTTCACGTGCAGCACCGGATGATCGCTCATGCCTGCACCCTAGGTCACGTCCTAGCCGGTGCTCCCGCCCACCTGGTCGGACGTCTCCTCCTCCACCTCGGCCATCGCCGGGTCGAGGAGACGGGAGAGGAAGTGGCGGGTGCGCTCGTGCCGCGGGGCGCCGATGACCTGCGCGGGGGCGCCGTCCTCGACGATCACTCCGCCGTCCATGAAGACGACCCGGTCGGCGACCTCGCGGGCGAAGGTCATCTCGTGGGTGACGACCATCATCGTCATACCCTCGTCCGCCAGCATGCGCATGACGGCCAGGACGTCGCCGACCAGCTCCGGGTCGAGCGCCGACGTCGGCTCGTCGAAGAGCATCACGTCGGGGCCCATGGCGAGGGCGCGGGCGATCGCGACGCGCTGCTGCTGGCCGCCGGAGAGGGAGGAGGGGTAGGCGTGCGCCTTCTCCGACAGGCCCACCCGGTCCAGGTTCTGGGCGGCCGTCTTCGCGGCCTCCGCCTTGCCGCGGCCGAGCACCCGGCGCTGCGGCAGCGTCAGGTTCTCGGTCACCGACAGGTGCGGGAAGAGGTTGAACTGCTGGAAGACCATGCCGATACGGCGTCGCACGGCGTCGATGTCGACATCGGGGTCGGTGAGCTCCGTGCCGCCGACGAAGACCTGGCCCCCGGTGGGCTCCTCCAGCAGGTTCACGCAGCGCAGCAGCGTCGACTTGCCGGAGCCGGAGGGGCCGATCACGCACACGACCTCGCCGCGGCCGATCTCCAGGTCGATGCCCCGCAGCACCTCGTTGTCGCCGAACGCCTTGTGCAGGCCGCGCACTTCGATCTCGGGTCGGCTCATTTCACGGCCTCCTGGGCCTTGGCCTCCATGCGGCGCACGACGAAGCCGAGCGGGACGGTCACCAGCAGGTAGCACAGGCCGGCGACCAGGATGGGCGTGGAGTTGGCGGTGTCGCTGGCCAGGTCCCGGCCGAACTTGGACAGTTCGCGCTCCTGGAGGGTCACGCCGAGGAGCAGGACCAGGGAGGAGTCCTTGAAGAGGATGATCAGTTCGTTGGTGAGCGGCGGCAGGATGATCCGGAACGCCTGCGGGATGACGATGGAGATCATCGCGCGGGCCGGCGAGAAGCCCAGCGAACGCGCCGCCTCCATCTGCCCCTTGGGCACCGCCTGGATGCCCGCACGGAACGTCTCCGCCATGTACGCGGCGCCCACCAGGCCGAGCGCGAGGGCCGCCTTGCCGTACGTGCCGCCGACGATCTCCGTGCCGGGGAAGGCCAGCGGCACGGCCACGCCGATGAACACGAAGATCAGCAGGGCGGGCAGACCGCGGAAGATCTCGATGTACACGCCGGCCACCCAGCGGTACGGGCCGACCGAGGACAGCCGCATCAGCGCGATGACCAGGCCGAGCACCAGCCCCAGCAGGAAGCCCGACAGCGTGTACAGGACGGTGTTCTTCAGCGCCAGCGTGATGACGTCGGGGAACATCTCCTTCGCGATGTCCCACTGGGCGAACTGGTTCTTCAGCCGCCCCCAGTCGGCCGTCACCGCGAAGACGATCACGGCGGCGACGAACACGGCGTACTGCAGGCCCCTGGACAGCCGGCGCCGCTGCCGCCGGGTCAGCCCCTTCCGCTTCGGCTGGAGCGGTACGTCCGCGGCGGTCATGACGCCGACGGGGAGGCCGCGGACGCGTCGTACGGGCCGATCCACTTCTCGTACAGCGTCTTGTACGTGCCGTCGGCCTTCGCGTCCGCCAGCGCCTTGTTGATCGCGGCGACCAGCTTCGCGTTGCCCTTCTTCACCGTGAAGCCGTACTGCTCGCCGGTGTTGAGGTTGTCGACGACCGTGAAGGCGCCGGCGTTGGCCTTGTCCTTCAACCAGCCCTGGACCACCGGGTAGTCGATGACGACGGCCTTGACCTGACCGGTGCGCAGTCCGTTGAGGACGGCGTCGGAGGACTCGAAGGAGACCGGGTCGAGGCCCTGCTTCTCGGCGTAGTCCTCGCCGGTGGTCTGCGCCTGCGCGCCCAGCTTGAGGCCCTTGGACTTCACCTCGGCGAGCGAGGAGACGCCCGCGCCCTTGTCGACGAGGACGGCCTGCGTGGCCTCGAAGTAGGGGTCGGAGAAGTCGACGTTCTTCTTGCGCTCGTCGGTGATGGTCATGCCGGCCGCGGCCAGGTCGCACTGGCCGGAGTTGAGGAAGGCGCCCGTCTTGAAGTTCTCGAAGGGCGTGTCGACGATCGCCTGCTTCACGCCGAGGTTCTTGGCGACCAGGTCGATCAGGGAGACGTCGAAGCCCTGCACCTTGCCGTCGATCTCCGACTGGAAGGGCGGGTAGGGCAGGTGGGTACAGGTGGTGAGCTGGCCCGCCTTGACGAGCTCGACCCCGCCGGCGGCGGTCTTGGAGCCGCTGCCGCCGTCGTCGCTCGACGTGCAGGCGGCCACGAGCACGAGCCCGGCCGTCGCGGTGGCTGCGGCCAGGATGCGGGTCCGGCGCCCGGAGAGGGTGATCACGGCGGGCCTTCCTGTAAGGGAGATTTGAGGAACTTTGAGTTCCGATTATAAGGAGAAGTTTGGGACTCTCAAACCAATCCAATGGTCACGAGGCCGCTGGGCCTGCGAAGTCACCAGTGGAGTGAGGGGAGAGCGCCCCGGTTACTCTCGTCACCTCTACCCAGTCAGTGAAGAGAGCATCGTCGTGACACACCCGTTCCTGGACCTCGCACCGTTGAGCGCCGCGCGTTTCGCCTCGATCGAGGCGCGGGTGGCCCGGCTGCTGGACACCCGGCAGGACGTCGTGGTCACGCAGGGCGAGGCGCTGCTGCCCCTGGAGGGCGCGATCCGGGGCGCCGCGGGTCCGGGCACCACGGCCCTCAACGTGATCACCGGTCCCTACGGTCAGACCTTCGGCGACTGGCTGCGCGACTGCGGCGCGACCGTGATCGACCTGGCGGTCCCCTTCCACACGGCGGTGACGGCCGCCCAGGTCCGCGAGGCGTTCGCCGAGCACCCGGAGATCGACTTCGTGTCGCTGGTGCACGCCGAGGCGGCGACCGGCAACACCAACCCGGTCGCGGAGATCGGCGAGGCGGTGCGGGAGCACGGCGCGCTCTTCTCCCTGGACGCGGTCGCCTCGATCGGCGCGGAGCCGGTGCTGCCGGACGCGTGGGGAGTGGACCTGTGCGTGATCGGCGCGCAGAAGGCGATGGGCGGCCCGGCGGGCGTCTCGGCGGTCTCGGTGAGCGAGCGGGCGTGGGCGCGGATGTCCGCCAACCCGACGGCCCCGCGCCGCTCGTACCTGTCCCTGCTGGACTGGAAGCACCGGTGGATCGACGGCGGCCGCAAGGCCCTGCTGCACGCGCCGGCACAGCTGGAGATGCTGGCCCTCGAGGCGTGCGTGGAGCGGATCGAGACCGAGGGGCTGGAGACGGTGACGGCCCGGCACGCGTCCGCCGCGGCGGCGACACGGGCGGGGGCGCTGGCGCTGGGCGGCGGGCTCGAGCCGTACGTGCACGACGCGGCGGAGGCGGCGCCGGTCGCCACCACCCTCAGGGCGCCGGCGGGCGTGCCTGCGTCGGAGCTGGTGGCCCGGGCGCTGGCGAGCGACCCCGCGCTGCCGCTGGCCGCGGGCGGGGGCGCACTGGCCGGCGAGATGATCCGGGTCAACCACTACGGGCCGGACGCGACCCTGGACGCGGTGCGCGACTCCCTGGCCGCGCTGGGCGCCGCGCTGAGCGAGCGGGGCCTGACCGTCGACCTCGACGCGGCCCGCCGGGCCGTGGAGGGCGGCCGCGGCTGACCCGGCCGCCGAGGCGAGTGGAGGGCGGCCGGAACCGACCGCCTCGGTCGGAGGCGGGTGGCATGCTGCCGCCATGACCGCCGACGCGCACCGCACCCTTCCCGACGGCCGCCCGATCCCCCTGCTGACCGGCGAGGAACTCCCCATGCTGGAGAGCTGGCCGGCGTTCCACCGGGCCACGCTGGAGCTGAAATGCGCCGGGCTGGACGACGAGCAGGCGAGGACGGCGTCCGCCGAGCCGTCCCCGCTCACCCTGCTCGGCCTGGTGCAGCATCTCGCCGAGGTCGAACGCAACTGGTTCCAGCGGGCATTCGCCGGTCTCGACGTGCCGCCGGTCTTCGCGGACAGGACCGGGTACGCACTCGACGCGGACCGCGGGCTCGACGAGGCGCTGACCGCCTGGCCGCGGGAGATCGCCCGCGGGCGCGAGCTGATCGCCGGGCGGTCGCCGGAGGACACCGGCCGGATCGTGGACGGCCCGATGACCGGGGTCGAGGTCAGCCTGCGCTGGGTGCTCGTCCACCTGATCGAGGAGTACGCCCGCCACAACGGCCACGCCGACATTCTTCACGAGCGTATCGACGGGGTGACCGGAGTCTGAACGGCGGGTAATTCAGGAATTCATTCCCGTTATTTCCCGGGCGGCTTGCGGCGATAGGTTTCCCGGGTTCTTCTGCCCCACTTCCCCGCACCTAAACGCAGCAATTTCGGAGCACTTCCGAGCACTCCGGAATGCGTGACGCATTGCACAAGCTCAACGATATGCACCTTTTGCGCGGTGTGAAACAGGGCAAAAACCCCTTCAGTCGCTGCGGCATCACGAAATCACCACGGCCTCTCCATGCGTTATCGAATTTCGCTCGGTAAGTTCCATCCGCATGACTGCCGCACAAGCAGACCTGCGTATCGACCGCCCGTCGGTGGCTGACGGAGCCGCCCTCTGGCGTCTCGCCAAGGAATCCGGAACGCTCGATCTGAACTCCTCCTACAGCTACCTGCTGTGGTGTCGCGACTTCGCCGCCACCTCGGCGGTGGCGCGCGCGGAGGACGGCGAGCCGGTCGGGTTCGTCACCGGCTACGCACGGCCGGAGGACCCCCACACCCTGCTGGTCTGGCAGGTGGCCGTCGACGCCGCACACCGAGGCCGCGGACTCGCCGCCGCGCTGCTCGACGGGCTGACCGCGCGGCTCGCCGCGGAGCGCCCGCTCACCGCCGTGGAGACCACCGTCACGCCGGGCAACACCGCCTCCGAGCGGCTGTTCGCGTCGTACGCCGAGCGGCACCGGGCGGGCGTCACCCGCGAGGTGCTCTTCGGCTCCGGGCTGTTCCCCGACGGCCCGCACGACCCCGAGGTGCTGTACCGGATCGGCCCGCTCTCCTTCTGATCCCCCCGCGCTCCCCCGCCTCCCCCGCTCCTGTACCGCTCCCCCCGCCTCCCCGCACCCCCGTACCGCTCCCTCACGCCCGCACGTCCCCGCACGTCCGCACGCCCCGTGCCGCTCTCCTGCCGACCCCACACCGAGGAGTGTTTTCGCCGTGACCCTCACCCAGCCCGACCTCAGCGTCTTCGAGACCCTCGAGTCCGAGGTGCGCAGTTACTGCCGAGGCTGGCCCGTCGTCTTCGACCGCGCGCAGGGCAGCCGTATGTACGACGAGGACGGCCATCGGTACCTGGACTTCTTCGCCGGCGCCGGATCGCTCAACTACGGCCACAACAACCCCGTGCTGAAACGGGCGCTGATCGACTACCTGATGCGCGACGGCGTCACGCACGGGCTCGACATGTCGACCGTCGCCAAGCGGACGTTCCTGCAGACCTTCCAGGACCTGGTGCTGCGCCCCCGCGACCTGCCCTACAAGGTCATGTTCCCGGGCCCGACCGGCACCAACGCCGTGGAGTCCGCGCTGAAGCTGGCGCGCAAGGTGAAGGGCCGCGAGGCCATCGTGTCGTTCACCAACGCCTTCCACGGCATGTCCCTCGGATCTCTCGCCGTGACCGGCAACGCCTTCAAGCGGGCCGGCGCCGGCGTCCCGCTGGTGCACGGCACGCCCATGCCGTTCGACAACTACTTCGACGGTCAGGTCCCCGACTTCCTCTGGTTCGAGCGACTGCTCGAGGACCAGGGCTCCGGGCTCAACAAGCCGGCGGCCGTGATCGTCGAGACCGTGCAGGGCGAGGGCGGCATCAACGCCGCGCGTCCCGAGTGGCTGCGGGCGCTCAAGGCGCTGTGCGAGCGCCAGGACATGCTGCTGATCGTCGACGACATCCAGATGGGGTGCGGGCGCACCGGGGCCTTCTTCTCCTTCGAGGAGGCCGGCATCGTCCCGGACGTCGTCACCGTGTCCAAGTCCATCAGCGGCTACGGACTGCCCATGTCGCTCTGTCTGTTCAAGCCCGAGCTCGACGTGTGGGAGCCGGGCGAGCACAACGGCACCTTCCGCGGCAACAACCCCGCCTTCGTGACCGCCACCGCCGCGCTCGAGACGTACTGGGCCGACGGGTCGGCCATGGAGAAGCAGACCCGGGCGCGCGGCGAGCAGGTCGAGCAGGGGCTGATCTCCATCACCGAGGAGAACCTCGCCGACGTCAAGGAGTACCGGGGCCGCGGTCTGGTGTGGGGCCTGGAGTTCCACGAGAAGGCGCGGGCCGGCCGGGTCGCGCGGCGCGCGTTCGAACTCGGGCTGCTGATCGAGACGTCCGGCCCGGAGAGCGAGGTCGTCAAGCTGCTGCCTGCGCTGACCGTCACGCCGGAGGAGCTGGACGAGGGCCTGAGCATCGTCGCCCGGGCCGTGCGGGAGACCGTCTGACGCTCC
>NZ_JBEPBI010000150.1:0-19600 GCF_040299045.1 Streptomyces sp. NPDC001027 | reverse complement strand
GGGGCGGGGGTCGGGGCCGCGCTGGGTGGTGGTGGTGGGGGCGGGGCGCCGGGGGCGCCTGGCGCTGCTCGTCGCGGCGGGGGGCGGGGCCGTGGCGGCCGCGCGCCTGCTGCACGACCTACGCGCCGCCCGGGCGGACGCCGCAGCGGCGCTCCAGCAGGCCCGCGACCGCCACGAGCTCGCCGGACAGCGGTGCGCCGCGGCCGAGGAGGAGCTGCGCCGGGCCGGCGAGGAGCTGGCGCAGGCCGAACGGGAACGGCAAGGGGCCGAGGAAGAGCTGCGGAGGGCCGGCGACGCCGTGAAACAGGCCGAGCGGACGGCACGCGACGCCGAGAAGGAGGCAGCACGCCTGGCCGGACCGGCCGGCTAGCCGCGGCGCGGGAGCGGGAGCGGGTGCGGGTGCGGGTGCGGGTGCGGCCCGGCGTCCCAGCGCCGCCTGGTGAGGGTCGTCCAGCAGTGCGAGGCTGGAGGCGAGAGGCGTCCAGGAGATGGGACGCGCCGGGAGGGCCGATGGGACGCGACGTCCCGGCGCTGGTCTTCACCCGCGAGGACCGCCGCCGGTACCGGATCAAGATGCAGGAGTGCCTCGAGGTGTTCGCGCAGATGCTGCGCGAGTCGCGGTTCGAGTCGGAGCGGCCCCAGGTGGGCCTGGAGATCGAGCTGAACCTGGTCGACGCCGGGGCCGAACCGGCGATGCGCAACACCGACGTCCTCGAGGCGATCGCGGACCCCGCCTGGTCCACCGAGCTGGGCCGCTTCAACCTCGAGATCAACGTCCCGCCCCGCCGGCTGACGCAGGGCGGCCCCGACGCCTGGGAATCCGAGATCCGGGCCGCGCTCAACCACGCCGAGGAGCGCGCCGGCTCGGTCGGGACCCGACTGATCATGATCGGTATCCTGCCCACCCTGCGGCAGGAGAACGTCGGAGCGTCCTCGCTGTCGGAGAACGCGCGGTACCGGCTGCTCAACGACCAGGTGTTCGCGGCGCGCGGGGAGGACCTGCACATCGAGATGGACGGCGTCGACCGGCTGCGCACCTACGCGGACACGATCACCCCGGAGGCCGCCTGCACCAGCACCCAGTTCCATCTCCAGGTGTCCCCCGACGAGTTCGCCGCGTACTGGAACGCGGCCCAGGCGATCGCGGGCGTCCAGGTGGCGCTCGCGGCCAACTCGCCGTTCCTGTTCGGCAAGGAACTGTGGCACGAGACCCGCATCCCGCTGTTCGAACAGACCACCGACACCCGTCCACAGGAGATCAAGGCGCAGGGCGTGCGCCCCCGGGTGTGGTTCGGAGAGCGGTGGATCACCAGCGTCTTCGACCTGTTCGAGGAGAACCTGCGCTACTTCCCGGCGCTGCTCCCCCTGTGCGACGAACAGGACCCGCGCGAGACCCTGGCGGGAGGCGACGTCCCCGAACTCGCCGAGCTCACCCTGCACAACGGCACCATCTACCGCTGGAACCGTCCGGTCTACGCCGTCGCCCACGACCGGCCGCACGTGCGGGTGGAGAACCGCTGTCTGCCCGCCGGCCCGACGGTGGCGGACACCCTCGCCAACGGCGCGTTCTACTACGGCCTCACCCGCGCCCTGGTGGGGGAGGAGCGGCCGGTGTGGTCGCGGATGTCCTTCCGGACCGCAGAGGACAACCTGCACGCGGCCGCCCGGCACGGCATCGAGGCCCGGCTGTACTGGCCCGGCATGGGCGAGGTCACGGCGCCCGAACTCGTCCTGCGACGGCTGCTGCCGCTGGCCCACCGGGGGCTGGAGCTGTCCGGGATGGACGCCGCCTGGCGGGAGCCGCTGCTCGGCGTCATCGAACAGCGATGCGTCACCGGCCGCAACGGGGCCGTCTGGCAGAAGGAGATGTTCCACCGCATCACCGCCTCCGGCCGCATGAACCGGCACGAGGCACTGCGGCGGATGACGCAGCTCTACATCGACTACATGCATCTCAACGCGCCGGCCCACACCTGGCCGGTCGACTGACCGACCACGATCCTCGCCAGAAACACCCTCCGCCCAAACCGGACACAAGGGGCAACACGATACCCGCAGTGCGACAGCACTCGCAGGAGCGTGCAGGATGGTCCTATGACGATCAAGGTTTACTTCGACATCACCATCAACGACGAGCCCGCCGGGCGCATCAACTTCAACCTCTTCGACGACGTCGTGCCCAAGACCGCGGAGAACTTCCGCGCGCTCGCCACCGGCGAGAAGGGATTCGGCTACGCCGGTTCCTCCTTCCACCGGGTCATCCCCGCCTTCATGCTCCAGGGCGGCGACTTCACCCGCGGCAACGGGACCGGCGGCAAGAGCATCTACGGTGAGAAGTTCGCCGACGAGAACTTCACGCTCAAGCACGACCGGCCGGGTCTGCTGTCCATGGCGAACGCGGGCGCGGACACCAACGGCTCGCAGTTCTTCGTCACGACCATCGTGACGGACTGGCTCGACGGCAAGCACGTCGTGTTCGGCGAGGTCGCCGACGAAGACAGCATGGCCCTCGTCAAGAAGATCGAGGCGCTCGGCTCCCGCAGCGGCTCGACCTCGGCCAAGATCACCATCGCGGCCTCCGGCCAGCTCTGAGCCGGACCTTCGCACCGCCCGCCCGGCCGGGGCGCCGCCTCGGCCGGGCACGGTGACGCGGTACCGCCGGGCTGCGGTGGGCGCGGGGTCGGCCGACAATGAGGGGGTAGGGCGCCTGACCGGCCCGCCCGCCTCGGCGGCCCCGGCCCGAGAGGAACCTGGCTATGCGCGCTGTGTTCTCCCCGGCCGCGCGACCTGGCGCCTTCGTCGCAGTCCCGTCGACGCCGTGCTGCCGGCGCGACTCCCTCGCGCGGAGCCCCGCGGTCTCTGAGTACCGAGCTCGGCCCGAGGACCGGGCTCGGGGCCGCCTCCCGGCAGCGGGCTCGCGCACCGCGCACGGCCTGGAGACGCGGTGACGGGCGGCGACGCACGGGCCGAGATCCTGCGCCGGTCGGTGCGGGTGACGGTGTCCGCCTCCATCGGCTTCTACGCCTTCCTGTACGGGCTCGACGAGCCGGTCGCGGCGCTGTACTCCCTGTTCGCGCCCATCTCACTCGGGCTGCTGTCCTCGGTCCCGGGTTCCGGACGGCAGCGGGCCGCCGTCATGCTCGAGGCGCTGCCCGCGGGTCTGGCGCTGGTGACGCTGGGCACGGTGCTGGCGGTGCACACCTGGACGGCCGTGCTGGGCATGCTCCTCGTCGGCTTCGTCCTGGCCTTCGCGGCCGTCGCGGGGCCCCGGCCGGCCGGTGCGGCCCCGGGGCTCCAGCTCTTCTACATCCTGGCCTGCTTCCCGCCGTACGCACCGCAGACCCTGGGAGCGCGCCTGACGGGTCTCACGGTGGGCGTGCTGCTGCTGGCGCTCTGCGAGAGGTTCCTGCTGCCGCGTCCTCCGGGCGAGTCGTACCGGTCGAGTCTCGCGAGCGCCGTGGCGATCGCGGGCGACACCCTCGCCGGCCGCTCCGGTCCCGCGGCCGATGTCCTGCGCTCCGCCGGCGCCCGGCTGCGGCTCTCGCAGATCCCGCCCGCCGAACGCCCGGCGGGCCCCGGTCGCGCGGACCGCGGCCTGTCCCAGGCGGGCTCCGCCGCGCGCCGGCTGCTGGAGCAGCTGGCGCATCTCACCGAGAAGGGCCTCCTGCGCGAGCTGCTCCGCGACGGCGGCGCGGACGCCGACGGGGGCGGGGGCGGGGCACCGGGTGACACGGCGTGCGCATGGCTGCTGCCGCGGCTGGTGGCCCGGTGCGACGACACTGCTGCGGAGCTGCGCACGGGCCGGGCCGGGTCGGGACCGGAACGCATGGACGCGGCGATCAGGGCCTTCCAGGGCATGCGGGAACGGCACGGCCCGTCGTCGCCGTCCGCGGCGCCCCCGCCCGCCTCCCCGCCGAAGCCGACGTCCTCGGCGGCCTCGGCGGCCTCCGCGGCCTCGGCGGCCTCCGCGGCGAGAGACTCGGAGTGGGCGCCGGTGCGACGCCAGGCGGCGCTGCTGGGCGCCGCCGAGTCGGTGCGGGTGCTGGAGATCGCCGTACGGGTCGGCCTCGACGGGCGCCGCACCGGGCCGATCGAGCCGCGCGAGCTGTTCTGGTACACGGAGGCGCCGGCGTCCCGGTTGTGGCTGCGGCGGTTCGTCGGCAACACGACGCCCCGCTCGGTGCAGTTCCACAACGCCGTACGGATCGCCGCGGCCCTCGGCGCGGCCCGCCTGGTCGCCGGGTCGCTGGAGCTCACCCACGGATTCTGGGTGCTGCTGGCGGTGCTGACGCTGAGCCGGACCACCGCCGGGGAGACCTGGGCGGCCATCCGCAAGGCAGTGGCGGGCAACCTCGTGGGCGCCGTCGCTGCGGGCGCGCTCCTCGTGGGCTTCTCCCAGCACACCGACGCCTACGCCGCGATGCTCGCGCCGGGCATGCTGGTCGCCTTCGCGCTCGGACCGCTGCTCGGGATCGCCTGGGCGCAGGGCCTGTTCACGCTCGTGGTGGCCACCGCGTTCGCCCAGATCGCCCCGGCCTCCTGGCAGTTGGCCGAGGCCCGGATCGTGGACGTGGTGACCGGCAGCGCCATCGGTCTGCTGTGCGCGATGCTCGCCTGGCCGGCCGGAGCCCGGGGGGAGGTGCGCCGGACCATGGCCGGTCTGTTGCGCGAGTGCGGGCCGCTGATCGACGGCACCCTCGCGGTGCTGACCGCCGTGCCACCGGGCTCCGCGCCCCTCCCGCCGACCCTGCCCGCCTTGCACCGGATGCGCCTGGCCGAGTCCGCCTACGCACAGTTCCGCAGCGAACCCGGCGCCGGCGCCTCCGTCGGAGCCGACTGGCACAGCGTGCTCATCGCCACCCACCAGGTCCTGCTGGGCGCCCACTGGCTGCCCCGTTTCGACCTGCCCGCCGACCCGCTGCCGAAGGCCGCCGCGGCACGGGCGCGGGCCGATGCCCGGGCCGCGGTGAGCGCCGTCGGCCGACTGGCCGCCCTGTGCGACGGGATACGGCCGCCGCCGAGCGAAGGGCAGCCCACGCCGGACGGCCAGTCCGCGCCGGACGGACAGCCCACGCCGCACGGAGAAGCCCAGTCCCGGCCGGGGCGACCGCCCGCGTCACCACTGCCTGCCCTGGTCGACTTCGAGGTCTGGCTGACCAGTCTCACGGCCCAACTCGCCCACGCCGAAAGAGGCCTGTCGGACCTGCCCCGCCGCAGCATCGCCCACGCTCGGCGAGGCCGCCGCTGACCGCACCGCACCGCACCGCACCGGCCGCGTCGGTTTCCCCGCCGCCCCGCCGCCCACGGCCCGACCCGTCGGATCAGCACTCTCGTCAGCTCGGCTCTCTCGGCGCCCGGCTCTCTCGTCCGCCCGGCCTGCCGCGTCCGAGACACCCGCGCATCACACAGAAGACGCTAGGCAGTGCAACCTTCCGGTCATTCAGGTTGTCTCAGTGGATATCCGACACGCGACTCCTTCGGGGGAGATCATGGTGCGAAACAGAACCGTCTGGGCCACCGCGGCCCTCATGACCGCCACGTTGGCCGTTGCCGTGGCTCCGGCCGAAGCCGCCCCTGCGACCGCCGCCCGGGCCGCCGCCGCCTGCCCCACCGGCTGGGGAAGCCTCGCCGAAACCTATGTCACCAGCACGGCGACCCCCGTGACCGATGTCCGGACCGGCCGCCACGACTGCTACGACCGGTTCGTCGTCGACGTTCCCGGTGCGAGCGCCTCCCGGCTCGGCTTCTCCGTCGCGTACGTCGACCAGCTCTACCAGGACGGGTCAGGCCGGCCCATCCCCGTCGGCGGCGGCGCGATCCTGGAGGTGCGGATCAACGCCCCCGCCTACAACCCGGAGACCGGCACGCCTACCTACCCGGGGCGGCCCGCTCAGCCCCTGCCGGGCGTGAACCTCGCCGGCTACAGCACCTTCCGGGACGCCCGCTACGGCGGGAGCTTCGAAGGCGTGACGCAGTTCGGGCTCGGCGTGCGCGCCCGTCTGCCCTTCAGGGTGCTCCGGCTGACCGACCACCTCGTGGTGGACGTCGCGCACACCTGGTGACACCCGACCCGACCACCGCGTGACACCGGGCGCCGGCTCGTCCCCGAGCCGGCGCCCGGCCCTGCCTCCGTTCCCCCCGCGGACGTTCGCTGGTCGCCGAACACCCGCAGAAATGTGCGTGATCGGTAACAGCGGGATCCCGCGACCGCCTTTCTCCGTCCTGTCATCTGCAGGGGGCTCCACCGGGACGACAAAGGCAGGGCAGACATGGCGCGGCATGGCGGGCGGGGTTGGTACACCCGGGTAATCGCGGCGGCGATCGGGGTCACGGCGATGGCCGCGGTCACCTCGGTGTGGACCGCGCAGGCCGACGGCAGCGGAGCGGACTCGGGGGCGGAGGCGTCAGCGCGTCCCTCCGCGACGCCGTCCGCCCCGGCCCGGGTCTCCGTGGACATAGCCCACGCGTCCGACCGCGGGCCCCGGGGCGTCAACATCACCATCGACGACGGCCCCGATCCCGTCTGGACGCCCCAAGTCCTCGACGTGCTGCGGGAGAACGGGGTGAAGGCGACCTTCTGCATGGTGGGCTCCCAGGCCCAGGCGCACCCGGACCTGGTCAAGGCCGTGGTGGCGGCGGGGCACCGGCTGTGCGACCACTCCGTCTCGCACGACACATCGATGGACGCCAAGCCGCAGGCCTACCAGTCCCAGCAGATCCTGGACGCCGAACGCATGATCACCGAGGCTTCCGGTGGCGTCCGCCCGCTCTACTACCGGGCGCCGGGTGGCGCGTTCACCCCCTACAGCCGCAGTCTCGCCGCCTCTCGCGGAATGCGGCCGCTGGGCTGGAACGTCGACACCAAGGACTTCGAGCGGCCCGGGGCGGCCGCCATCGTCGCCAACGTCAAGCGCGAGGTGGGCAACGGTCCCACCATCCTCTTCCACGACGCGGGCGGTGACCGCTCGCAGACCGTGGCCGCGTTGCGCGAGGTCCTGCCCTGGCTGAAGCAGCAGGGACATTCCTTCGGCTTCCCGGTCCGCTGAGCCTCGGCGTGCGTCACTCGGCCCGGCGCCGGTCCTCCTCGCTCCACGCGCGGGTGTCCCGGGGCTCGACGTAGGGTTCCTCGTCCTGCGCCAGGCCGCCCGCGACGGCTCGCTGCCGGGCCAGTTCGGCGTCGAACTCCAGGCCGAGCAGGATCGCGATGTTGCTGATCCACAGCCACACCAGGAAGACGATCACGCCGGCGAGCGTGCCGTACGTCTTGTTGTACGAGGCGAAGTTGGCCACGTAGAACGCGAAGCCGGCGGAGACGATCAGCCACAGCGTCAGCGCGAGCACACTGCCCGGCGTGATCCACTTGAGGCCCCGCCCCCGCACGTTGGGCGTCGCCCAGTACAGCAGGGCGATCATGACCGTGACGAGGACGATCAGCACCGGCCACTTGGCGATGGACCATACGGTCAGGGCCGTGTCCCCGATGCCCAGCGCGGCGCCGGCCTGACGGGCCAGTCCGCCGGTGAACACCACGATGAGCGCGCTGACGACGGCGAGCACCAGCAGGACCACCGTGACGCCGACGCGCACCGGCAGCACCTTCCACACCGGACGCCCCTCGGGCATGTCGTACACGGCGTTGGCGCTGCGGATGAAGGCCGCGGTGTAGCCGGAGGCCGACCAGATCGCCAGGACGAGGCCGACCACCGCCATGACCGAGCCGACGCCGCCCCTGCCCTGCAGCTCCGTGACCGCGTCGCTGATGACGTCCCGGGCCGAACCCGGCGCCACCTTGCGCAGGTTGGCCAGGACCTCGTCGGTCGCCGACTTGCCGGCCAGGCCCAGGAGCGAGACCAGCACCAGCAGCGCGGGGAACATCGACAGAACGCCGTAGTAGGTCAGCGCCGCGGCCCGGTCCGTGAGCTCGTCGTCCAGGAACTCCCGTACGGTGCCTTTCAGCACCGCCCGCCACGACCGCTTCGGCAACTGACCCGGCTCCCCCGGCTCCCGCCGCTCCACCTGCTCGTCCGGGCCCGCCGTGTGCCGACCGGACACCGGCGCCAAGGCGTGGTCGTGGTCGGAGTTCGATGTCGCTGCCATGGCAAGGGGGTAACCGCGTCCGGCGTTTTCATGCGCCCGCGCGCCGCGCTCGTCGCCTCGTTCGGCCCGGCACGAGCGGGACCTTCGCGGCCGCCGCACAGCGGGCGCGGGCGTAGTGGCGGGCCACGGCGTCGAAGGCCTCCTTGGGCTCCCAGTGCCAGCCCGACTCGGGATGACCCGGCCTGCGGTGGACGGTCCTGGTGAGGGCGTAGGAGGCCATGTCGAGGTCGAAGCGGGAGTCGTCCGCGCGGTGCGGGGCGTCCGGCGTGACGAACTCGAAGGCCATCGCCGCGTACAGTCCCGTCTCCTCGAAGGCGTCGAGGAGCGTGGTCACGTGATCCGCCTGGGTGCGTTCGCTGCGGATCAGGCCCCGCTTGATCTCCTCGGGGCGCTTGTCGTGGTCGACGACGTCCCAGGCCATGCCGCCCGCCTGCGGCGCGCCCACGTAGGCGCAGGCGCCGAACTCGGTGACGGCGACGGGCTTGCCGAAGCGCTGGTAGCGGCGCAGCTCCCGCACGTGGTCGGCGGGCCGGGAGAAGGAGGAGTAGTAGTCGATGCCGACGATGTCGAACAGGGACCAGTCGACCCGGTCGTCCTGCGCTGCGGCGTAGCTGAGCGGACCGTCGAAGACCGAACGGCCCGTCCTGGCCGCGCGGGCGGTGAAGGCGGCGAGACGCCGCTCTAAGACCACCGGGTCGTACGCGCCCCTCAGGAGATTGCGCACGCGTTCGAGCGCCGTGTCGCCCGGCACGATGCCGGGCACGAACAGCCAGAACTCGCAGCCCACGCCGAGGTCGACGCTCGCGCCCTGCCGACGCAGCCGTTGCGCGAAGCGGCCGGTCTCCGCGAGGTGTTCGAGGATGTCCCGGGCGGGCACGTCGCCCAGGGTGGGCTGCAGCCATATGTGCAGGCCGAGTTCCGCCGCCTCGGCGGCGGTCGCCGTGAGGCGCTCGACGCCGTCGCCGGTGACGTCGACCGTGTCGGCGTGCAGGTCGTCGCGAATGGCCCGCAGGTCCGCGCGCATCCGCCGGGCGTTCCAGCCCGTGGCCGGAGTCTCCCCCTCCCCCACGGTGTACACGACGCCCCGGCGCCGCACACCGGCCCGTGGCCGCTCGGCGGCCCGGCGTCCGCCCGGGCTGCCGCGCTCCGCCGCCCCTTGCCGCTCGGCGGCCTGCGCCGGCCCCGCCGACCCGAGGGCGCCCGCGGCGCCGACCGCCGCCATCCCGGTCAGGAACCGGGCCCTGCTCATCCGTTCGGTTTCCGCCATGCCCCCTACGGTCCCGGCAGCGGGTGCGGAGCGCAGTCGGCCGAAGGTCGGGAGCGCCCCGTCGAAGGGTGGGCCGGGCGGCCGTGCCCGCAGCACTTCGGACGGCGGTCGGCATCCTCAGGACTGTGCCGCCGCGGTCGGACCGGTCCGGGTTGGGGGCGGCCCGTGGGAGCGAAGGCGCCCGGTATCTCACGCCGGTCGTCGATGCCGGGGTGAACGGGACGGTCATGGTGGCCGCACGGGGCGGCAGCCCGGTGGCACGGACGCCGGACGGCTCCGAGACGCGCGGGACCGCCCGTCCCTGCCGTGCGTCTCTCACGCGGTGCCGCGCGGCCCCGCCGCAATCCCGGATCGACGTTGCCTTTCCAGGGTTTCGCAGGGGCGGCCGTTCCGGTGGATCGTGGAGCTGAGGTGGAGCGGAGCATGCGAACGGCCCCGGCCCCGGCCCCGGGCGCGGGAGCGCCGGGGGCCGGCCGGGCGCGGCCCTGCTCGCAGGCACGGCTGCGGGAGGTCAGATCCGGCCGCCGGTGAGCCGGGTGAGGGGGCCGTGCGCGTGGCGGGCCGAACGGCGCCCGACGGCGTACGAGGCGGCGGTCAGCGCCGACAGGCCCGCGCCCACGCCGGCCGCGATCAGCTTGCGGTGGGCGACGACCGTCCAGGCCGTCTTGGCGGTCGCGGCCACGTGGCCCGAGGTCGTGACGATCGCCTGACGGCTGGCCTCGACGCCACGCGCGGCGCTGTGGGCCGCGCTCTGCACCGCGCCGGTCGTCACCTCGGCCGTGCGCTGGACACCGGTCTTCGCGGCCTCGGCGGCGTCGTCCGTCTTCGCCGCGGCGTCACGCGCGGCGCGTGCGGCCGGAGCCGTCGCCTTGGCGGTGGTGTGACGGGCCTTGGCGGCGGTCGCCCGCTTCGCCGCGGGCCCGTCGCCCGCGTCCGCCTTCGTAGGGGGATTCGTTCGGGCACTCGTCTTCTTGTCGGGTTCGCTCATGGACATCGCGTTGCCCCTCACTCCGGCGGCAAACCCGTCTGCTCGGCGTGAGCCCGGGCGGCCGGGGCTGCGAGATCTTGTCGGGGTGCGACGTCTCGCCGATGCGAGATCCTGTCGGTGCGACTCTCGTCGTACGCGGCGGCTGTCGACGCCCGTGACGACTCGGTCGCGACCGGGCACAGGGAGCGCTCAGACTCCGCCCGGGACCGAGCCGCCCTTGAGGCGTTCCAGGTCCGACTGACGGACCTGGATGACCAGGAGCGCGATCAGAGCGGCGAGGACCGTGAAGATCGCCGCCATGACGAAGGCAGCCGAGACGCCGGCGGTGAGCACCTCGTCCCCCCAGGGGTCGGGGAGCACGCCGGTCTGCCGGAAGCGCAGGCGTTCGGCGGGCGTCGCCTGCGCCAGGAAGTCGGAGACCTGCTGGTCCGCCTCGTTGCGGCTGGCCGTGCCGAACATGGTGACCAGGATGGACAGTCCGAGCGAACCGCCCACCTGCTGGGTGGCGTTGAGCAGGCCGGAGGCCGCCCCGGTCTCCTGCGGGGTGACGTTGGAGAGCGCCATGAGGGTGAGGGAGACGAACTCCATGCCCATGCCGAGGCTGAAGACGAGCATCGGGCCGAGGACGCTGCCCGCGTACGTCGAGTGGACGTCCGTCAGGGTCAGCCAGGACAGCCCGGCCGCCGCGAGGACCGCGCCGACCACCATGAACGGCTTGGGTCCGTACTTGGGGAGGAACCGTGAGGCCAGTCCGGCGCCGACCGCGATGACCGCGCTCACCGGCAGGAAGGCGAACCCGGCGGCGAGCGGGCTGAAGCCGAGCACGTTCTGCACGAAGAGGGTGAGGAAGAAGAACATGCCGAAGATCGCGGCGGCCAGGCACAGCATGATGCCGTACGTGCCCGCCCGGTTGCGGTCGGCGAACATGTGCAGCGGTGTGATCGGCTGCCGGGACCGCCGCTCGATCAGGACGAACGCGGCGAGGACGACGACGGCCGCGCCGAACGAGGCCACGGTGACGGTGTCCCGCCACCCTTCCTGGGCGGCCCTGATGAACCCGTACACCAGCAGGACCATGCCCACGGTGGAGGTCAGCGCCCCGGCGACGTCGAAGCGGCCGGGATGGCGCTCGGACTCCTTGATGTAGCGGGGCGTGGCCAGGGCGATCAGCAGCCCGATGGGGACGTTGACGAAGAGGACCCATCGCCAGTTCAGGTACTCGACGAGGATGCCGCCGGCGAGCAGGCCGATCGCGCCGCCGCCCGCCGAGACCGCGGCGAAGACCCCGAACGCCCGGTTCCGTTCCGGGCCTTCCCGGAACGTCGTGCTGACCAGGGCGAGCGCGGTCGGTGACGCGATGGCTCCGCCGACGCCCTGCAGGGCGCGCATGGCGAGGAGTTGGGCTTCGTTCTGCGCGAGGCCGCCCAGCAGCGAGGCGAGGACGAAGAGGAGGACGCCGAAGACGAACACACGCCGCCGGCCGAGGATGTCGCCGGTGCGTCCGCCGAGCAGCAGCAGTCCGCCGAAGGTGAGGGTGTAGGCGTTGACCACCCAGGCCAGACTCGTCGTGGAGAAGTCCAGGGAGCGTTGGATGTCCGGCAGCGCGATGTTCACGATGGTGATGTCGAGGACCACCATCAGCTGGCATGAGGCGATGACCAACAGTGCCATGGCGTTGCCGCCGCCGTCCTTGCGGGCGGCGGTCCGGGCTGCTGAGGTCGGTTGGGGAACGCTGCTCATGACGCCTCGTCCGCTCGGGAAGCGGGCCCTGAGGAGGGGTGGGCGGACGGAAGCGTCCACCGCCGGGTCCACCGTTCGACCGTACGCCCGTGGCAGGGCCCCCACCACTCGGGCCGTGCCAGGACTCCCCTGTGATCCTGGCACGGCTTCCGCAGGTCGCGGACGGTGCCGCGGGTGACCATGATGCGCGAGGGACGCCTGGTGTGTCGTTGGCGGAGCGTCCACATCCGCTTGGCACTGCGTCCACGACTGACGGCAGGCTCGGACCAGGACCAGGACCAGGACCAGGAATCGGACTGGGTCTGGGGCAGGGACAGCGGCCGGCGGCCGGGCGCCCTGCGGGTCAGGCCTCGGGGAGCGTCTGCTCCCGCAGTTCGCTGGGCGGCATGCCGTACGCGCTGCGGAACGCCCGGGCGAACTCGGCGGCGCGGGGGAAGCCCCAGCGGGCGGCGACGGCGTGGACGGGCAGCGAGCGCAGCCGGGGGTCGGCGAGGTCGCGGCGGGCGTGTTCGAGGCGCTGGTCGCGGATGTAGGAGGCGACGGCCAGGCCTTCGGCCTTGAAGAGGCGGTACAGGTAACTGCGGGAGATGTGGTGCGCCACGGCGATGGCGGCGGGGGTCAGGTCGGGATCGTCCAGACGACGGCCGATGAACCTCTTGATCTGGAGGACGAGGGTGCGGCTGTGGCTTTCCGGCGGGAGCCTGAGGTCGGCGTCCGCCACGTGCGCGAAGACGGCCGTGACCAGGTCTGCGGCGACCGTGCCCAACCGAGGCGCGTCCGAGGGCTGATAGGCGCCTGTGTCCGACACCAGGTGCAGGAGGAACTGCGCGAGCAGTGCGCCGACGCCTTCGCGACCCGATATGTGGCGTCCGATGACCTGGTCGGCGCGGTGTCCGGGCAACGCCACCAGCGACCGCGGGATCTCGACGCCGACCATGGTGACCGGCTCGGAACCGGTGTGGATGTCGTAGCTGCGGGAGGAGGAGTTGGTGTGGAAGTCGTTGACGCGGTAGGCCGCCTGCTGCCGCCCCCAGTCGGCGGCGCCCTCGCCCTTCAGCAGGAGGGAGAGGTGGTAGACCTCGGGATCGGACTGGCGGACGAGTTTCGGGGTGCGGCGGAACACCAGATGGTCGAAGGTGGCGGGCCACACGGTCACGTCGCCCAGCGCGATGACGCGTTGGCGGCCCCGGTAGTCCGCGATGCGGTCGCTGGTGAGCCGCATGGGCGCGTGCGTACGGCCCATGCGCTCCGCCCACGCCTCGAACCGGGCGTCCACCGGCAGGTCCGTGGTGCGGAAGACCGACTCGTGCAACACGCGCGTAGTCAACCACACCGTCCGTACGGGCCGTTCGGCGACGCCGGGGTCACTGCAGGTGGGCCGTGTCGACCGTGACGGAGTCGTTGTCGTGGGCGGTGACCGAGATGTAGCCGGGGTCGCCGTTGCGGTCGAGGTAGCACATGACGTAGGCGTCGCCCACCACGGTTCGGCGCACGGGGTGCTCGGCGACGGCCTTGCGGCATCCCTGCGCGGTGGGCGGCTCGGACGTCTGCCACTCGGCCAGCTTGCCGGCGGTGGACAGCAGGTATCCGCCCTGTGCGTAGACGGCGTCCGTGCCGGCGTCGGCCACCGTGGGCGGGGAGTGCGTGAAGTCGTAGCCCGTGGGCGCCGTCTGGCCGTCGGCGGCCTTCATGACGAAGCCGCGGACCACCGCGGTCGACGGCGAGGGCGTCGAGTCGGGCAGGGCGGCCGAGACCGCCGCGCCGCCTCCCCCGACGACCGCCACGGCCGTGAGGCCGGCGATCACGGGATGGGCGAAGGCCAGGCTGAGCAGCGGCCCGAGCACCGGGACCGAGAACTTCATCTGGGTGTTCTTCTGCGTGATCCTGGCGTTGTCGCCCGCGGTCACCGTCTGTGACGGGGAGTGGTGGATGCCGGGTGGGGGCGGCACGTCGGCGTCGTCCTGCGGGACGGCGCCGTCGGGTCGCGCGCCGCGCATACGGTCGGTGTTCATGGCTCGGGACGCTAGCGACGCCACGTCCCGCGATCTTGTTTTGTCAGAGATTGTCGCCAACAGGCCACTTGTGGACGCTCCAAGTACGGAGTGCGATCGGCACGACAAAGAGTTCGGACATGTTACCGCGCAGTCATATTACCGAACCGTAACCTACCGACTGCTACCCGAGGTAACCAGGCCCTCGCTACGGTCCTGACAGTTCGTCTAAGAGCGGTACGGGGCAGCGGAGGCGACCGCGGCTCCGGGCCGCTCGGTCGTCACGGCCCGCGCCCCACCGGGCCGTCCTCCGTCCGAGCCGCAGACGAAGGCTCGGCCTCCCTCTCCCCGGAGGTCCGCCATGCCCGCCCCCACCCGCCTGCTCGCCGCGGCCGTCACCGCCGCCGCCTGCCTCGGCGTCACCGCCGTGCCGGCCGACGCCTCGACCCCGTCCGGGGCCGTGGTCTCCCGCGGCGTCACGATCCCCGCCTTCTACACCCCGCCCGCCGAGCTTCCGGCGGCCGACGGCGCACTGATCCGCTCCGAACCGCTCCCCCTGGCGCTGAGCCTGCCGGGAGTCGACGGACCGCTGCCGGGCGTCGCGACGCGGCTCATGTACAAGTCCACCGACTCCACCGGCCGGCCCACGGCGGTCACCGGCGCCTACATCGAGCCGTCCGCACGCTGGAAGGGCCGGGGACCACGGCCGCTGGTCGCGGTGGCCCCCGGCACGATGGGCCAAGGCGACCAGTGCGCCGCGTCGCTCGGTCTCGAACGCCCGCTCCTGGTCAACGGGCAGACGTTGTCCGTCGGTTACGAGAACCTGGCGATCTACCGCCTGCTCTCGCGCGGCATCGCCGTCGTCGTCACCGACTACACCGGCCTCGGCGCGACGGACCGGCTGCACACCTATGTCAACCGGGTCGACGAGGCGCATGCGGTCCTCGACGCCGTCCGCGCCGCGCGCTCACTCGCCGGCGCCTCGCCGACGGCCGACTCCCAGGTGGCGCTGTACGGCTACAGCCAGGGCGGCGGGGCCACGGCCGCCGCCGCCGAACTCCAGCCCTCCTACGCCCCGGACGTCGTCCTCGCCGGGACCTACAGCGGCGCGCCGCCCGCCGACCTGGTCGCCGTCACCAAGGCCATCGACGGCAGCGACCTGGCGGGCGCGCTGGGCTGGTCGGTCAACGGCTTCCTGCAGTCCGACCCCGAGCTCGAGCCGATCGCCCGGGCGCACCTGAACGACGCGGGCCGGGCCGCGCTCAAGGACCTGTCGACCATGTGCGTCGGCGACGCCCTCCTCGCCTACAACTCGGCGCGCAGCAACGCCTGGACGACCGACGGGCGCTCCCTCAGCGCCGTCGTCGAGTCGGAGCCGAAGCTCAGGGCGTTCCTGGCCGACCAGCGCATCGGCGCCCGCACACCGGCGTCCCCGGTCAGAGTGGCGACCGGCACCGCCGACGACCTGGTGCCGCACGCGCAGGCGCGCGCCCTCGCCGTCGCCTGGTGCGCCAAGGGCGTCTCCGTCACGTACAAGCCGGTGATCCTGCCCGGTCTCGGCCGGGCGCTCATCAACCACTTCACGCCGTTGCTCGTCGACCAGGGCGAGGCGATCTCCTGGCTGACCGACCGGCTCGACGGCCGGCCGGCCACGTCCGACTGCGCCACGCTCCCGCTGCGTCCCTGACGCCGCCCCGTACGGCCGCGGCCGGTGCGCACCCCCGGGGGACGCACCGGCCGTCTGCGCCGGAACTAGGCTGGTCGCATGGCGGAGGTCGAGGTGGTGGAGCTGCTGGTGTCCGCGTCGCACCGGCTGGCGGGGCGTCCGGCCGACGGACCCTCGCCGGGCCCGGGCGACGAGCGGGTGACGCAGGTCGAGGTACGCCGCGGCCTCGGACTGGTCGGCGACCGCTACTTCGGCCGCCCGGCCCACCGGGACGCGTCGGTGACCGTCATGTCCGCCGAGAACCTGCCCCGGCACATAGATCCGGCCGTCGGTCTGCTGCACACCCGCCGGAACATCCTGCTGCGCGGCGTGGACGTCGACTCCTGCGTCGGCTCGACGATCGTGCTGGACGGAGTCGACGGCGGCCCGCTCGCCTTCGCCGTGAACCGTCCGGCACGGCCCTGCGCATGGATGGACGTCACCGTCGGCCCCGGCGCCCAGCGTGCGCTGCGCGGCAAGGGCGGCGTGCGCTGCACACCGCTCACCGACGGGGTCCTGGCCCTGGGTCGCACCGGGTTCCGCGTGGTGGACGCGTGGCCGCCGCCGGACTGAGGATCGTCCGGGCGGCGACCGGAGCGGCACGAGCCCGCACACCGGGCGTCACCGACGGCACGGGTGACGCGGTCCGGGTCAGCCGAGGTGGTAGCTGTCGCCGTACACCTTCCAGTCCAGGGGCGGCTCGAGGTCGAGGTTGCCCTTGCGGAGGAAGACGCGCTGAGCCGTGTCGACCCGGCTGGTGTCGCTGTGCGCCTCCTCCTGTTTCATCGCCCAGACGCGGGCGTCGAGGAAGGCGTTGAGGTACGTCGTCTCGTCGCCGCCCTGGGCCGGCGGCTTCGCCCTGTTCAGCGCACGCTTGCGGATGCTGCGGAAGCTGGTGGGGTCGCCGCCGTCGCCGTGCATGACGATGGCGTCGTAGTAGGCGAACTGGCCGAGGGCGCGCAGACCGTCCGTCTTGCCCTGGCGGACGGCCGGATTGAAGTAGACCCGGTCACGTTCGTCGTTCTGGGCCTGCTGGAACCCGGCGTCCTGGGCGGCCTTGCGCCAGTCCTTCGGGTAGTTCGGGTCGAGCCCGGCGTGCGAGTCGGTGCCGTCCACGGAGCGCAGGGCCGGCAGGTACTTCGCGAGGACGTTGCCGGGCCTGCGGTCGGCGTAGAGCTGCACGAGATCGAGCATGTCGCCGGTGCCGGAGCAGAACCCGATGATGCCGGCGGTGTAGCCGCGGCCGTCGCCGATGTCCTCGATGTACTTGTACTGGGCCTTCCAGTCGAGCGAGGAGTTCTCCGCGCTCGACACCAGCTTCATGGCGATCTCCTTCTTCGCCGGGTCGTCGAGGCCACGGGCCGCGGGCGCCGCCGCGGCCTGCCGGACGTCGAGGAGGGGGGCGGCAGCCAGCGCCCCGGCGAGGGCGAGGAAAAGGCGGCGGGAGGCAGGGGCGGGGCCGTCGAGAGGCCGCGATGGGTGCACCACAGTGGCTCCAGGTGAGGAGTGGGGGGTGGGGTGACTCGGCGTTTCAACTGACAGGAAAGTTTCCTATCAAGCGCTGGTCGCAGAAGTAACCCCACCGAAGCCATGTTCGTACGATCGAACAAAAACCCGTCGGCGGACTACGGCCTGGCCCCCGGGGCCTGCCTCAGAACCACCACTGGACGAAGAGGGAGCTCAGGAAGCCCGTGAGGCCGATATGGAAGACGACCATGCAGATCCACTGCGACACGCGCATGTGCCAGCCCGCCGACTTGAGGATCTCCCACTCGCTGACGGCGAAGGCGGCCAGGCCGAGCGCCAGCACCTCCCACACCACGAGCCACCAACCCGAAGGGATCTCCCCGGTCGTCGCGGCCATCGCGGCCGGGACACGGGCGACTCGCCCCAGGACGATCAGGGCGATGAGGAGCTTGTGCCAGCCATGACGGACCGCCGGCGGTGCGGCGGTGACGTGAGCGGCGGAAGCGGAGCCTGTGGACATTCGCACATTTGATCACCCCGCCGCGACGGAAGCCACTGTTCCCCTTGTCCTCGGGCCCGCTCAGTCGGCGGCCGGGGCGTCGCCCCGCCAGTCGAGGCGACGGCCGTCGGCGCCGCGTCGCCCGTAGAGGGCACGGCCGCCGGGCCCGTAGCGCCCGATCTCCGTGGTCAGCGCCACCTCACGCAGGTCATGGTCGGGCCGGTCCGTGACGTCGAGCAGCAGCCCGTCCAGCGGGCCGCCCACCAGTTGCGCGTACGCGCGGCCCGGGCGGGGGCCGGCGTCTTCGTGGTCGGCGCCGTACACCCGGCCCCGCAGGAACTCAGCCTCGTCCATGACCGACAGCCTGACATCCACCACTGACAACGCCCCGCCGACGGACGAGACCACCTCGCGACGGCCGACCGCGACGTCGCCACGAGACGCACTCTCGGCCAAGAGACTGGCGGAAAAGCGGCGTACGGGCACATGTGCCGACGTGGCGGGTATGCAGCATCCACACAGAGCCGTGCGGGGGTGGGGGGCCGACCCTGGTGGCACACAAGCGGGAGCGGGCCCGGGCCGGCGAGTCCGCGGGCGCCCGGCGCCGTCGGACGGTGCGCGAACTGCGCGCGTCGGGACGCTACGGACCTCGACTGCGCGAGGTGCTGCCCGTTCTCGCCGCCGCGGTCGCCGCCGCCTGCGCCGTGCTCACCGGACTCGCGCTGCTCTCCCGCGCCGCCGGCTGGGCTGCGTGCGCCTCGGCGCTCCTGCCGCCGGTGGCGGCGGCCGTCGTCGTACGCCGTCGTTCCCGACGGCCGGCTCGCCGGCGGGGCGGCTACTACACCGCACAGGAACTGGCGGAGCTGGACATGCCGGCGCTGGTGCTGGCAGTGGCCCGGATGCTGCGCCGCGACGGCTGGCGAGTGCTGCCGCCGCCACGCCATGACACGCCTCATCTCGCCGCCCGCGACGGCCGGGGACGACTGCTCGACGTGGCCTTCCGCCCCGTCGCGGAGCCGCTGCCCGACGAGGAGTCGGCCTGCTCCTGCCGGGCACGGCTGCGGCGACGTGGTCCGTCCGGTCCCCCGCTGCGGCTCGTGGTGCACCGGGGGGCCTTCACCCACCGGGACGAGGTGTGGGCCTCGCGCGACGGTCGCACCTGCCTCATCGACGGCCCCCGTCTCCTGTTGTGGGCACGCGGCACGCCGCTGGCCCAGGTCGCGGGCGGCGTCGTACCGCCGCCGCGGCGCATGTGAGACCGTGCTCGCCGCCTGAACAGGAGTAATTCCAGGGCATGTTGGGACAGGACGGGGCATAACTCGCCGCCGACCGCCCGGAGGCCGCACGGAAGCCGCACTGCGCGACGAACGCGTCCGCGTGGTGAAGGAGTCGTGGATGTGAAAGGGGCAACCCGTGCGGAGGGTTCGGTCGTCTCTCCGTACGCTGGAGCCGCTTCGGAAACCGCACAGTACGGCGTACGCGAAGAGGGTGGGGTATGTCCCGGTGGAAGGCGCTGCCCGAGGCGCTGGACCCGCAGGTCCGGCGGCTCGTCGTGCAGTTACGCCAGGTGAAGGACCACAGCGGGCTGAGCCTGGCCGCGCTGGCGAGCAGGACGTCGTACAGCAGATCGTCCTGGGAGCGGTACCTCAACGGGAAGACGATTCCGCCGCGCCACGCCGTCGAGACGATGGCTCAGGTCTGCGGCGGCGACCTGATCGGCCTGACGGCGCTGTGGGAGGTGGCCGCATCCGCGCCCGCCCGGGGCGCGCGGCCCTCGCCCTCGGGGCCGGGCGACGACACGGACGCCGATGCCGATGCCGACGCCGACGCCGACGCCGACGCCGAC
>NZ_JBEPBI010000149.1:0-19713 GCF_040299045.1 Streptomyces sp. NPDC001027 | reverse complement strand
TTTGTGGCGTTAGTTCTGTTCTCGGGGGGGCTTCCCGAACCGGGCCGGGGGCGGGGGCCCCCCCCGCCGGGCCCCCGCCCCCTTCCCGTGAAAACCTGGCTGTCCGTCAGCCGAACTGCTGCTCCAGGTCCTTGAGCTTGCGCTCCAGGGAGTCCAGGCGCGGCAGGGCCATGGTGTCGTCCTCCGCGGTGAGGTCGACGGTGGCCGACGCCTCAGAACCGTGACGGACGGGCTGCAGAGAGGGCCGTGAGCGCAGGGGCAGCTGCTCCGCCGAGTTCGCTATGGCGGGCTCCGCGGCGACCCGCTCGGCCGTGGCCGGCTCCAGAGCCGCCGGGGCCTCGACCTGACGGCCGCCGCCACCGCCGCCACCGCGGCCCGGGAAGCGGCCGTGACCCCGGCTGATCGCCTTGAGCTGCGCCCGCTCGACCCGCTGCTGCTCACGGCGGCGCAGCTTGGTCTCCTCCTTGCGGGCCTTGTCCTCGCGGACCTCCTCGACGGCCTCGTCCAGGCTGCGCACACCCTCGAGGAGCATCAGCGACCAGGCCCTGTACGTCTCACGGGGGGCGCGCACCCAGCGCACGACGCGGATCTGCGGCAGCGGACGGGGCACCAGACCCTGCTCGCGCAGCGCCGCCCGGCGGGTCTGCTTCAGCGCCCGGTCGAAGAGCACGGCCGCCGACAGCGACATGCCGGCGAAGAAGTGCGGGGCGCCCGCGTGGCCCAGGCCCCGGGGCGCGTGCACCCAGTTGAACCAGGCGGCGGCGCCGGCGAACGTCCACACCAGTATCCGGGAGCCGAGCGCCGCGTCACCGTGGCTGGCCTCGCGCACCGCGAGCACGGAGCAGAACATGGCCGCGCCGTCCAGGCCGAACGGGACCAGGTACTCCCAGCCGCCGGAGAGGCCGAGGTTCTGCTCGCCGAAGCCGACCAGTCCGTGGAAGGAGAGCGCGGCGGCGACGGCCGCACAGCAGAACAGAAGGACGTAGGAGGCGGTGCCGTATATGGCTTCCTTGCGCCTGCGGCGTTCCTCGGTACGCTCCCACGAATCGTCCGGGCCCGCGCTCGCCCCCGAGGAGCGCTTGCCGCGCGCGAGTACCGCAACCGCCGCCAGCATGCCCAGGAGCAGTACGGCGCCCGGAAGCAACCAGTTCAGCGATATGTCGGTCAGTCTCATCTGGGGTCCCTTGCATTGGGATAGGGCGTAACGCCCGCCATAGTGGCCCAATCCCGCCGTCCCTCAGGGGGTTTCGGGGCAAGAGGCCGCCAAGGAGGTGCAAGGGAATGCTCAGGGCGACGTTCTGCTCGAACTGCCGCTTGAGGGGCGGGAGTTGAGTTCGAATAAGACTACCCGTACGGGTGGTTCAACGGAAAGTTCCCGTGGCAAGTGAGAAAATTGTGAATCGCCTGTAACCGTAGGGCGGTCTCGTGCGGGTGATCTTACGGGACGCCTCGCGACGCCTTGTCGGCAGGGGTGTCCCGGCCGACGTCTGAGGGGCGCTCAACCCGCGGCGGCGGGAGTGGGCTTGGTGACGCGGTCCGCGTCGCACGTGCGTGGACAGGTCGCGCAGGTGTCCTCGAGGCGCACCGTGTAGAACAGGCAGCAGCTCGCCCGGTCGCGGGTCGGCAGGGTCGTGCCGCCAGGGCCGGGCAGGTCGCGGAAGGCCGCCGAGCCGACGTAGGGGCGGGTGGCGCCGGGGAGCAGGAGTTCCAGTTCCCGTCGCGCCCGTTCGTGCTCGCCGGGACCGAGCAGCCCGGCGACGTGCCAGAGGCCCTCGACGATCTCGTCCGTCACCATGCCCCACAGGGCCCGGCCGCGGCGTCGCGCGCGGGGTCCGAAGGCGGCGAGCAGCGGCTCGTGGTGCTCGGCCACCGCCGCCCGCACCTCGGTCCGCAGCGCGTCCTCGTCCCGTACGACCCGGGCGCCCGGCAGCAGTGCCGCGGGGTCGCCGGGCAGGCAGGCGAAGGAGGCCGGCGGGCGGACGGCCATCCGCATCCCGCCGTCGGAGCGGTCGTACGAGACGTGGGTCACGGGGAGGCGGGGCACCCGGCGGTGCAGGAACCAGGGGACGGTGATCAGCAGGCAGGCGGGCCAGGCGTACCGGTGCAGTCCGAAGGTGGCGATCACGTCCGGGCGGGCGCGGTGACCGTAGTCACGGACGACCTGTTCGTCGTCCTGGGCGAGAAAGGCGTCGAGCGCCGGTCCGCCCTCCGCCAGCTGCGCCGCGCGCACCCAGTCGGCACCCTCGGGAAACGGTTCCGCATGGCCGAGTTCCGTGACGGTCAGCTCCGGTAGCGCCTCCGTGAGACGGGCGTAGGCCGCGGCCGTGACCGACGAAGCTGGAGGCATGACGGACCGCCGTTTCGAAAGCGATTTCAGGTAAGCCTAACCTAAATCACTGTCGTCGGGATTTGAACTGACGGCCACTGCGCCTAAGGTGCTTGACGGACGAGTAACAACCGCCCGCAATGACCGCAAGTACCGACAAGGCCGGAGGAGGCCCCGTGGAGCACAGCGCGCAGGGCTCCATGGAAACGGGGACACCGGTTTCGTCGCCGGGCGACGACCGTGCCCGGGTGCCGGTGCAGTCGCGGGCCGGGTCCGCGGGGCCGGTCGGCTCCGGCAGGCCCGTCGGGTCCGCCGAGTACGGCGACACAGGAGAGCGGGAACGGTGCGGTCCCGTGGGCGCCGCCCGCGGGGAGCACACGCACGGCGAGACCTCCGCCCCGGGCCAGGATGCCGCCCCCGTGCCGGCGCCCAGTCCCATGCCGGCCCCTCTCTCGGCTCCGGCGCCCGCCTCGGTTCCCGGCTCCGCCCGGGAGGGACGGCCGCCGGCGCAGCAGTCGCGGCCGGTCGTCCAGCGCGCCTCGGTGCGCGGCCAGATCCTCGACGCGCTGCGCACCGCGCTCGTCACGGGGGAGCTGCTGCCGGGCGAGGTCTACTCGGCGCCGGTGCTCGGCGAACGCTTCGGGGTGTCCGCGACGCCGGTGCGGGAGGCGATGCAGCAGCTCGCGCTGGAGGGCGCCGTCGAGGTGGTGCCGAACCGGGGTTTCAGGGTCATCGTGCGGGGGGCTCGTGAACTGGCCGAGCTGGCGGAGGTGCGGGTGCTGCTCGAGGTGCCCGTGCTGATGCGGCTCGCCCGGACCGTGCCCGCCGAGCGGTGGGCGGAGCTGCGGCCCCTCGCGGAGGCGGGCGTGCGGGCGGCGGCCACCGGTTGCCGGGCGACGTACGCGGAGGCCGACCGCGTCTTCCACCGCGCGGTGCTCGCGCTGTCGGGCAACGAGCAGCTGGTCGGCATCGCCGAGGACCTGCACCGGCGCTCGCAGTGGCCGTTGGTCGGCGGGCCGACGGAGCGCGGCCGGGCCGCTCTCGCCGCCGACGCGGCCGAGCACCTGGCGTTGCTCGAGGCGCTGACGGCGGGGGAGCCGGATGCGGTGCAGGCGTTGATGCGAGACCACTTCGCCGGTGCGGGCGGGTGACGAGCGGTTCGTTGTGCAACCGCTTTCAGTCTTTCAGGCTTTCTGCGTTCGGTCTGCCCTTCCGGTTCGCCTTCCGTGTCCACCCTTCCGGTCCGCGTTTCCGGCTCGCGCTTTCGCAACGGCGGCGAGCCGGCCGACTTCCACGAGGCCCGGCCGGTCTTCGACGCCCTCGGCGCGATTCCGGGTTCTCCACCGTTTCCGTCACCGTGCCGTATGTTTCCGGCCCGTCTCCTCGTAACCGCCCTGCCACTCCCGCCCTGCCGCTCCCGCACTCCCGTTTCGGCACTCCCCTTTCGGCCCCGGGGCGGACCTCGTCAGCCGGGTCAGGCGCCGGAGGGGCTGGGCGCCGCCGGGGTCGTCGGGAGGGTCAACTGCCGTGCCAGCCAGGTGGGTACGCCGCCCAGGAGGCGGAACAGGCGGCGGGCTTCCTCCCGTAGGCGGGCCGCCTCCGGTTCGGTCTCCGCGTCGGCGAGCGAGGCGAGAGCCGGGGCGGTGCCCACGAGGTAACCCAACTCCTCGCGGATGCGCAGGGATTCCGCGAACCCGTGCCGGGCCTCCGCCAACTCGCCCTCACGCAGGGCCAGTCCGGCGAGGTGACGCCAGGTGAAGGACAGCAGCAGTGAGTCCGAGTGCGCGGCGGCGGCAGTGTGGGCGCGCCGGTAAGCGGCCCTCGCGGCCTGCGGGGAGCGGGCGATGTTCTCCGCGAGCAGACCCCTGCGGAAGTCCAGCAGCGCCCGTGCGGGGGCGTCCGGCGGGATCAGCGCCGCCGCCCGTCCGAGTGCGGCCCGGGCCTCGTCCACCCGGTCGCGCACCTTGTGCACCGTGGCGGCGTAGGCAAGGTGCCCGCGTTCACAAGCGGCCGCGCCGCGCTCCTCGTCGTCGTGGGCGAGCGCCTCCGCCGTGCGCAGCGCGTCCTCGGCGTCCTGCCAGCCCTGTTCGGTGTACAGACACCGCTCCACCATCAGGGAGGCCCGCTGGACCGCCCCCGTGGCCGTGTCGGCCGGCAGCAGAGCCGCCGCGTCCGCCCAGCAGGCGCGTGAACGCAGCCGCCACACCGCGGTCTGGACAGGATCGTCACCTGAGGTCGTTCCGGTACCAGACATGGCGGAATGCGCCACGTTGCCCTCCCCGAGCGCGCCGTCGAGCTGTGAGTGGTGGGCGCATCTCAGCACGAATGGAGGCACCGGGCCAAGGGGGCGGGTGAAAGATTTCACAAAGTCGTGGGACGTTTCCGCCCGCATGTTTCGCCTCGGCGCGGGCCGACGGGCCGCCGTCGACGCCGGTGGGGGCTCAGCTCATGCGCAGGGCCAGGAAGAAGTCCAGTTTGTCTTCCAGCCGCGACAGATCACGGCCCGTCAACTGCTCGATACGCCCGACCCGGTAGCGCAGTGTGTTGACGTGCAGGTGCAGACGGGAGGCGCACCGGGTCCACGAGCCGTCGCAGTCGAGAAACGCTTCCAGGGTCGGGATCAGCTCGGCGCGGTGCCGCCGGTCGTAGTCGCGCAGGGGGTCCAGCAGTCGGGCGGTGAACGCCCTGCGCACGTCGTCCGGGACGAACGGCAGCAGAAGCACGTGCGAGGCCAGCTCCTGATGCCCCGCGGCGCAGACCCGGCCGGGTCGGGCGGCGGCCACCCGCCGCGCGTGCCGGGCCTCCTCCAGAGCCCCGCGCAGTCCCTCCGCCGAGTGCACCGCCGCGCTGACCCCCAGTGTGAGCCGCCCGTCGTCGTCGAGGCCGGCCGACAGCGGCTCGCGCACGGCCGCGAGCAGCGCGTCGGCGAGGACGCCGGTCTCGGAGCCGTCGTGCTCGCTCGACACCGCCGGCAGCGGGACCAGGGCGACGGCCTCGTCCTCCGTGTGGGCGACGGCGATGCGGTCGGAGGGGTCGGCGCCGCCGGCGAGCGGGTCGACGAGGATCTCCTCGAGGAGAGCCTGGGCCACCGGCCCGGCGTCCGGGCCGCTGCCGGCCCATTCGACGCGGGCCACGACGACCTGCCAGTGCGGGGCGGCCCCCAGACCCGGCAGCAGCACCGGCGCGGCCACCCGCAGGCGCGCCGCGATCTCCGCGGTGGCCGCGCCCGTCTGCACCAGCTCCAGCACCTCCTGCGCGAGCCGCCGGCGGACCGTGCGTGCCGCGTCCCGGCGTTCCCGTTCGACGGCGATCAGCTGGGTGACGCCCTGCAGCAGGTCGAGGCGCTCGTCCGCCCATTCCCCGGCGTCCGCCTCGACGGCCAGCAGCCAGTCCGACAGGACGCTCTCCCGCACGTCCCGCACGTCCCGCACGTCCCGCACGACCTGGGAGGGCTGAGCCACCTGCGGCGCGCGCCCGCCGCCGCGGATCGGGAACAGCGAGTACGTCACCGGACCCACGTTCACCCGGTGCGGTCCGCGACGGGTCGTGCGGACGGCCGCCAGGTGCTCCGCCGCGAGCTTCGCGCACACCTCGGGCGCAAGGACCGGGCCCACGGCCTTCGGACCCGCGACGAGCCGGCCCGTCGGGGACAGGACCCATGCGCGCAGGTCCAGGTCGGAGCCGAGCAGGTCCAGGACGACGTCCGGGCCGCCGCCGGCCGGGCCCGAGACCATCATCCGGCGGTGCCGGTCGACGACGGCCGCGAGGTCGCCTGCGCGCTCGCCGGACACCTGCCGCACGACATGCTCGGTGATCGTCGCGAAGGCCACCGACTCGTGCACCGCGAACAGGGGCAGCCGGTGCCGGGCGCAGGCCGCCGCCAGGTCCTGCGGGACGTCGCCGAGCTCCGCCTCGCCCGCCGCGAGGGCGGCCACGCCGGCCTGCACCAGGAGTCGCACGAAAGGCTCGGAGTCCGCCGCGTCCCGGCGCCAGGCCAGGCCCGTCAGCACCAGCTCGCCGCCGGAGAGATACCGGCTGGGGTCCCTCAGGTCGGTGGTCATGACGCCCCGCACCGAGCGGTCCAGTTCGTCCTCGCCGCCGAGGAGCCTGAGGCCCAGCGCGTCGGTGTCCAGAAGTGCGCGCAGCCGCATCTCGTCGCCGCCGTTCTCTGTCTCGAAATCTACGATGAATCCTGAAGTGTGCGGTGGGCGGCGACCCGTCCCGGGCCCCGCCTCCGGGGCCTTGAGGCCGCGACGTCCGCCTGTCAGCCGCATTCTTCGACCGCCAGACTGTTTCCCACATTTCCACAGGAAAACGAGGGGGTTACCGAGGGCCTGCGTTCATACGAATCTACAAGATGCCCGTACCGACCAGCCAACTCCTTCATGGTTTCCGTGACTGACCCGGTCGGAGCAAGGCGCTGTGTACTGGGGTCATTCTGCGAGAACAGCACATGAACGAGCCGGGCCCGCCGCACCCGATTCTGGCTCGAACCGAACGACTGACGAGACAGACGAAGAAGAGAGCCGGTCATGGACTTCCTTCGCCCCGCCAGCTGGGAGGAGGCGCTCGCCGCCAAGGCCGAGCACCCCACCGCTGTGCCGATCGCGGGTGGCACCGATGTGATGGTCGAGATCAACTTCGACCACCGCAGGCCCGAGTACCTGCTCGACCTCAACCGTGTCGGCGACCTCTACGAGTGGGAGGCGGGCGAGGACAGCGTGCGGCTCGGCGCCTCGGTACCGTACGCGAGGATCATGGAGAGCCTGCGCACCGAGCTGCCCGGCCTCGCGCTCGCCTCGCACACCGTGGCCTCGCCGCAGATCCGCAACCGCGGCGGCGTCGGCGGCAACCTCGGCACCGCGTCCCCGGCCGGCGACGCCCACCCCGCGCTGCTCGCGGCGGGCGCCGAGGTCGAGGCCGAGTCCGTGCGCGGCGTGCGCCGGATCCCGATCGACGCCTTCTACACCGGCGTGAAGCGCAACGCGCTCGCCCCCGACGAACTGATCCGCGCCGTCCACGTCAAGAAGGCCGACGGCCCTCAGCAGTACTCCAAGGTCGGCACCCGCAACGCCATGGTCATCGCCGTCTGCGCGTTCGGTCTCGCGCTGCACCCCGAGACCCGGACCGTGCGCACCGGCATCGGCTCCGCCGCGCCGACTCCCGTGCGCGCGAAGACCGCCGAGGACTTCCTGAACGCCGCGCTCGAAGAAGGCGGTTTCTGGGACAACGGAAAAATCATCGCCCCGTCCGTGGCCAAGCAGTTCGCCCAGCTGTGCGCGGCCGCCTGCAACCCCATCGACGACGTCCGGGGCACCGCGGGCTACCGCCGTCACGCGGTCGGCGTCATGGCCCGCCGGACACTCACCTGGACCTGGGAGTCGTACCGCGGCGCCCGCCGCCTCTCGGAGGGAGCTGCGTGATGCGCGTCAACTTCACGGTCAACGGACGGCCCCAGGAGGCCGACGACGTGTGGGAGGGCGAGAGCCTGCTGTACGTGCTGCGCGAGCGGCTCGGACTGCCCGGCTCGAAGAACGCCTGCGAACAGGGCGAGTGCGGCTCGTGCACGGTCCGGCTGGACGGCGTGCCGGTCTGCTCGTGCCTGGTCGCCGCCGGTCAGGTGGAAGGCCGCGACGTCGTCACCGTCGAGGGGCTCGCGGACCACGCCAGGCAGCGCGCCGAACACGGCGGCTGCGCGACCGGCGCCCGCGACGCGGACGGGAAGGCCGGGACCTCGCTCGACGAGGCGAAGCACTGGGCGGCCAAGGGCCAGGACTCGCAGACCGGCGAGGGCGCCGAGCTCTCCCCGATCCAGCAGGCGTTCATCGACGCCGGCGCCGTCCAGTGCGGCTTCTGCACCCCGGGGCTGCTGGTCGCCGCCGACGAGATGCTCGAGCACAACCCCAACCCGACCGACGCGGACATCCGCGAGGCCCTGTCGGGCAACCTGTGCCGCTGCACGGGCTACGAGAAGATCATGGACGCGGTCCGCCTCGCGGCCGCCCGGCAGGGAGAGGCGGTCTGAGCGACATGCCGACGAACGGCGCTCCCATCAAGATCACCCAGGGTTCCCAGACCAAGGGCGGCATCGGCGAGTCGACGCTCCGCCCGGACGGCGTCCTCAAGGTCACCGGCGAGTTCGCGTACTCGTCCGACATGTGGCACGAGGACATGCTCTGGGGGCAGATCCTCCGCTCGACCGTCGCACACGCCGAGATCGTGTCCATCGACACCGGCGAGGCGCTGGCCATGGCGGGCGTCTACGCCGTCATGACCTACGACGACCTGCCGACCGACGTGCGCAACTACGGCCTGGAGATCCAGGACACCCCCGTCCTCGCCCACGGCAGGGTCCGCCACCACGGCGAGCCGGTCGCGATCGTGGCCGCAGACCACCCCGAGACCGCACGCCGCGCGGCCGCCAAGATCAAGGTCGAGTACCGCGAGCTGCCCGTCATCACCGACGAGGCGTCCGCGACGGCGCCGGACGCGCTCCTGATCCACGAGGGCCGCGACGACCACCACAGCGCTCACGTCGCGCACCCCAACATCGTCCACCGCCAGCCCATCGCCCGCGGCGACGCCGCGGGGGCCGCCGAGCGGGCCGACTTCGTCGTCAGGGGCGAGTACACCTTCGGCATGCAGGACCAGGCCTTCCTCGGCCCCGAGTCGGGACTCGCCGTGCCGGAGGAGGACGGCGGCGTCCACCTCTACATCGCCACCCAGTGGCTCCACTCCGACCTGCGTCAGATCGCCCCCGTCCTCGGCCTGCCCGAGAGCAAGGTGCGCATGACGCTGGCCGGTGTCGGCGGCGCGTTCGGCGGCCGCGAGGACCTGTCGATGCAGATCCACGCCTGCCTGCTGGCCCTGCGCACCGGAAAACCCGTCAAAATCGTTTACAACCGTTTCGAGTCCTTCTTCGGACACGTCCACCGTCATCCCGCCAGGCTCGCCTACGAACACGGCGCCACCAAGGACGGCAGGCTCACCCATGTGAAGTGCCGCATCGTCCTGGACGGCGGCGCGTACGCCTCCGCGTCCCCCGCGGTCGTCGGCAACGCCGCCTCGCTGTCGATCGGCCCCTACGTCGTCGACGACGTCGACATCGAGGCCGTCGCCCTCTACACCAACAACCCGCCCTGCGGCGCCATGCGCGGCTTCGGCGCGGTCCAGGCGTGCTTCGCCTACGAGGCGCAGATGGACAAGCTCGCCGACGCGGTGGGCATGGACCGGGTGGAGTTCCGCCGGCTCAACGCCATGGAGCAGGGCACGATCATGCCCACCGGCCAGCAGGTCGACTCCCCGGCGCCGGTCGCCGAACTCCTGCGGCGCGTCAAGGCGATGCCCCTGCCGCCGGAGCGCCAGTGGGAGAGCAGCGAGGGCGCGGACGTACGGCAGCTGCCCGGCGGTCTGTCCAACACCACGCACGGCGAGAGCGTCGTCCGGGGAATCGGTTACGCGGTGGGCATCAAGAACGTCGGCTTCTCCGAGGGCTTCGACGACTACTCGACCGCCAGGGTCCGCATGGAGGTGATCGCCGGCGAGCCCGTCGCGACCGTCCACACGGCGATGGCGGAGGTCGGCCAGGGCGGTGTCACCGTCCACGCCCAGATCGCCCGCACCGAGCTCGGCGTCGCGCAGGTGACCATCCATCCGGCCGACACCCGGGTGGGCAGCGCCGGCTCCACCTCGGCCTCCCGGCAGACGTACGTCACCGGCGGGGCCGTCAAGAACTCCTGTGAGCTGGTCCGGGAGAAGGTCCTGGAGATGGGGCGCCGCAGGTTCGGCTCCTACCATCCCGCCTGGGCCACCGCAGAGCTGCTCCTGGAGGGCGGCAAGGTCGTCACCGACGGCGGCGAGGTCCTCGCCGACCTGGTCGACGTGCTCGGGGACGAGGCCGTCGAGGTCGAGGCGCAGTGGCGGCACCGGCCGACCGAGCCCTTCGACCTGCGCACCGGACAGGGCTTCGGACACGTCCAGTACTCCTTCGCCGCGCACCGCGCCGTCGTCGAGGTCGACACCGAGCTCGGCCTGGTGAAGGTGATCGAGCTGGCCTGCGCCCAGGACGTCGGAAAGGCCCTGAACCCGCTTTCCGTCATCGGTCAGATCCAGGGCGGCACCGTCCAGGGACTGGGCATCGCGGTCATGGAGGAGATCATCGTCGACCCGAAGACCGCGAAGGTCAGGAACCCGTCGTTCACGGACTATCTGATCCCCACGATTCTCGACACGCCGACGATCCCCGTCGACGTGCTCGAACTCGCCGACGACCACGCGCCGTACGGGCTGCGTGGCATCGGCGAGGCGCCCACCCTGTCGTCGACACCGGCCGTCCTCGCGGCGATCCGGAACGCGACCGGGCTGGAGCTCAACCGCACGCCGGTCCGTCCGGAGCATCTGACCGGCACGGCGTGACAGTCCCTCCGGGCGGCGCACGGAACGTCACACCCTCCGCGCCGCCCGGAGCCGGCAGATCGTTCGCCTCGGGCCGTCCCCCGGGTCGTGCGGCCGACGCACCTTCCCAAATCCCGCAAACGCAGTGAGCGCCGCACACAGCGGCGCGGCGGGTGCCCCTTTGAACCTTGGGAGCAGGCCCACATGACCCAGTCACTCGAACCACGGACCGTCTCGGACGACGCGGGCACGGGACTCCGCGTCCCCGCCGGACGCTCTCGGCTCGACCGGTACTTCCACATATCCCGGCGAGGATCCACGGTCGCGCGCGAAGTGCGCGGCGGCGTCACCACCTTCATGGCGATGGCGTACATCCTCCTGCTCAACCCGCTGATCCTGTCCGGCAAGGACGCGGCCGGCGGCGCCCTCGGCCAGCAGGCCCTCATCACCGCGACCGCTTTCGCAGCCGCTTTCACCACGTTGCTGATGGGCCTCTTCGGCAAGGCGCCGCTCGCGCTCGCCGCCGGACTGTCGGTCTCCGGCGTGCTGTCGTCGCAGGTGGCGCCGCAGATGACCTGGCCGCAGGCGATGGGCATGTGCGTGATCTACGGCGCCGTCATCATGCTGCTGGTCGTCACCGGCCTGCGCGAGATGGTCATGAACGCCATTCCGCTGGCCCTCAAGCACGCCATCACCATGGGCATCGGCCTGTTCATCGCACTCATCGGGTTCTCCAAGTCCGGCTTCGTGCACCAGGGCAAGGCGACCCCGGTGACCCTCGGACCGGCGGGCGAACTGGCGGGCTGGCCGGTGCTGTTGTTCGCCGGCACCCTGCTGCTGATCTTCATGCTCCAGGCCCGGAACGTCCCCGGCGCCATCCTCATCGGCATCGTCGGCGGCACGGCCGTCGCCGCGATCCTCAACGCCGCCGGGGTCGTCGACCCGAAGCAGTGGGCGGCCGGCGCTCCCGAACTGCACGGCAGCGCCGTCTCGATGCCGGACTTCTCGCTCTTCGGGGACGTGGAGTTCGGCGGCTGGGGCGAGGTCGGCGCGATGACCGTCGGCGTGATCGTCTTCACGCTGGTCCTCGCCGGGTTCTTCGACGCGATGGCCACCATCATCGGCGTCGGCGCCGAGGCGGGGCTCGCCGACGACAAGGGCCGAATGCCGGGCCTGTCCAAGGCGCTGTTCATCGACGGAGCGGGCGGGGCGATCGGCGGAGTGGCGGGCGGCTCGGGCCAGACCGTGTTCATCGAGTCGGCGACGGGAGTCGGAGAGGGCGCCCGCACGGGACTCGCCTCGGTCGTCACCGGCCTGTTCTTCGCCGCCTGCCTGTTCTTCACCCCGCTCACCGCGATCGTGCCGCAGGAGGTCGCCTCCGCCGCCCTGGTGGTCATCGGCGCGATGATGCTGATGAACGCCCGGCACGTCGACTGGGCGGACCGGGCAACCGCTGTCCCGGTGTTTCTGACCGTCGTGCTGATGCCGTTCACCTACACCATCACCGCCGGCGTCGCCGCGGGCGTCATCTCCTACGTCGCCATCAAGGCCGCGCAGGGCAGGGCACGCGAGATCGGCGCCTTCATGTGGGGGCTGACGGCGGTCTTCCTCGTCTACTTCTCCCTCCACCCGATCGAGAGCTGGCTGGGCGTGCACTAGGCCGGGCACGGCCCTTCGCCGGGCGCACTTTCGTCACACGACCGCAGTCAAGGAGACCGAGAGATGCTGGACATCGCCGCAGAGCTCGACCGGTGGGTCGAGCAGGGCCGTGACTTCGCCGTCGCCACCGTGGTGGCCGTCGGCGGCAGCGCGCCCCGCCAGCCAGGCGCCGCCCTCGCGGTGGACGCCGACGGCACGGCGATCGGCTCGGTCTCCGGCGGCTGCGTGGAGGGCGCGGTGTACGAGCTGTGCCGGCAGGCCCTGGAGGACGGGCAGCCGGTGCTCGAACGCTTCGGCTACAGCGACGACGACGCCTTCGCGGTGGGGCTCACCTGCGGGGGAGTCATCGACGTGCTCGTCACCCCGGTGCGGGTCGGCGATCCCGTCCGCCCGGTGATCGCGGCCGGCGTCCGGGCCGCGGCCGCCGGCGAGGCGGCGGCGCTGGCGAGGATCGTGAACGGGCCCGCCCATCTCGTCGGCCGCGCGCTGCTGGTGCACGCGGACGGCGGTCGCGCCGGCGATGCCGCATCAGGGCGCCGCGCCGTCGCCCACCGCGGCGGTTTCGGCGCCCACCCCGAACTCGACCGCACCGTCGCGTCCGAGGCTGCCGCGATGCTGGACGCCGGGCGCACCGGCACGGTGGAGATCGGCGAGCGGGGCGCACGCTGCGGGGCGCCGCTCACGGTCCTCGTGGAGTCGTCGGCGCCCCCGCCCCGGATGATCGTGTTCGGGGCGATCGACTTCGCGTCGGCGCTGGTCCGGGTCGGCAGGTTCCTGAACTACCACGTGACGGTCTGCGACGCCCGGCCCGTCTTCGCGACCGCGGCCCGCTTCCCCGAGGCGGACGAGATCGTCGTCGACTGGCCGCACAGGTATCTCGAGCGCACGCAGGTGGACGCGCGGACCGTCCTGTGCGTCCTCACCCACGACGCCAAGTTCGACGTACCGCTGCTCCGGCTGGCGTTGCGGCTGCCGGTCGCCTACGTCGGCGCGATGGGATCCCGGCGCACCCATCTCGACCGCAACGCCCGGCTGCGCGAAGTGGGCGTCACGGAACTGGAGTTGGCGCGGCTGCGGTCGCCCATCGGCCTCGACCTGGGGGCCCGCACACCCGAGGAGACGGCCCTGTCGATCGCCGCGGAGATCGTCGCCGAACGGCGCGGCGGCAGCGGGCTCTCGCTCACCGGGGCGCACACGCCGATCCATCACGACGTGACGTCGCCGCCGACAGGCCGGATCGGATCCGTGGCCTGAACCGCGGCGCCGGGCGGGTGGAGAGCCGGTGGGCCTGTGCGGCCGGTCCGGTGTCCACGCCGGCGGCGACCAGGACGTGGCGAGAGCGCCGCCGGTCTTCGGCGCAGCCCGAGCCGCCCGGCGTTCGGAGAACGACGTCCGGCGTTCTCAGGGTGTGCGCAGGAGGCGGTCGGCCGCGCGTCCGAAGACCGAGCCCGCCGAGGCTTTGACGAGTGGATCGAAGAGGGGCGGGAGAAAGCGCACCCGCAACTCCTCGCGCCAGATCACCCGGGTGAGGCCGCCGGGGCACGGCTGCACCTCGATCTCGGCCCAGCCGAGGACGACCCGGCCGCGTTTGTCCAGCCGGCACCGGCCCGGCTCGTCGGCGCCGGGCGGCCGCCACCCGGTCACCTCCATCCGGTCGTCGAAGGCGAACGGGCCGACACCCGAACGGGCCACGATCACCGTGCCCTCGCGGGTCGGCGGGGGAGTGAGGACGTGTACGCGGGTGAGGGGCACCGCGTCGCCGTGCCGGGACCACTGCGTCAGACGCCGCCAGGCGTCCTGCGCGGACAGCGGGACCGTGCGTTCCAGCTGGAAGATGACCACGCGCTCGATCGTAGGGAACCCCTCCCGTTCCGCGGGGTGTCACGCACCGGCTCACCGGTGTGTGGCGCGGGCGGGGCGGCCCGCGGCGCTCCGGGTCAGCGGTAGACCTTCCCCGGCTCGGCCTTGCCGGGCGCCAGCAGTTGGGGAACGGTCACGAAAACGTATCCCCGCTCTTTCAGCGCGTCGATGATCCCCGGCACCGCCGGCACCGTCCCGTCGTAGATGTCGTGCAGCAGGATGATGCCGTCCCGGTCTGCCTGCGCGAGGACCCGGCGCTGGATCAGCGCGGGGTCGGTGGTCGTGTAGTCCTTGGCGGTCACCGTCCACAGCACTTCGGCGAGTCCGAGCTCGCGGCAGATCTTGTGCACCGTCTCGTCGGTGCGGCCCTGCGGCGGACGCATCAGGGTGGGGCGCCGGCCGGTGAGGCGCTCTATCTCGTCGTTGGGGCGCTGGAGTTCCTCGCGTATCTTCTCCGGCTCGATCCGCGTCAGGATCTTGTGGTCCCAGGTGTGGCTGGCGACCTCGTGCCCCTCGGCGGCCATGCGCCTGACGAGCTCGGGGTGTTCGTCGATGTGCCCCTTGCCCAACAGGAAGAAGGTCGCCGGGACCTGTCTGTCCTTGAGTATGTCGAGCAGGCGGGCGGAGTTCTCGCTCGGTCCCGCGTCGAAGGTGAGGGCGATGCACTTCGCCACCCGGCAGTCGACGGAGCCGAAGCGGGCGGCCTGCGCGGTGACCGCGGGCACGGCTCGGACGGCGCTCGGACGGGTGGCGTCGAGGCCGCCGCAGCCGGTGAGCGTGACCGTCAGGCAGGCGGCCGCCATCGCGACGGCGACGCCGCGCAACCCGTACCCGGTGTTCTTCGTCTTCCTCGTCAGTGAACGCATGCCGAGACTATACATAAAGCGTATACATGCAATGCATAGTCCCCCACCTGCGCATTGTGCGCCGTTCGTCCGTGACGATGAGGGATGGATTGTGCCGGTTCGCGGGTCGTGGCCGGTGTCGAAACACGGTCCTGAACGGTGTCGGCACTCCGACGCCGTGGGGCGCCGTCGGCCCCGGCCGGAAACAGGGCGGCGCCCCGACGGCGCCGCTGTCCACGGGCTGTCGGAGCGCCGTCCTCACCTCGACGGGAGTGTCACGAGGCAGTCGAGAGGGGTGTCACTGGGCGTAGAACGTCGCGTCCGCCCGGTCGGTCGCCGTGCTCGGCGTCTGCACGTACAGCAGGTAGTTGTAGTGGCGGATGTAACGGCCGGCGTTGTTGGACGACTCGTAGCTGACGCCCGCCGAGTCGGCGAGTCCGGACCGGCGGTAGAAGCTGGCGTCGGCGGCGAAGGCCGGCGTGCCGTCGTTCTTCTCCAGCCACACCTCGGAGTTCTTGTTCCGCAGGTAGTAGCCGGGGAAGTTCGCGGCCTCCAGCGAGACCGTGCCGGTCCCGGCCAGCCCGGTCACCACCCGGAACTGCGAGTCGGCGAGCGGGCTGACGTTCGCCTCGATGCGGGCGCGGTACTCCCAGTGGCGGATGAACCGGTCGGCGTAGTTGTACGAGGAGAACCGCTGCGGGGTGACCCCGTCGGCCACCGGGATGCCGAAGTCGGGCGTGCCGTCGGCCTTCCAGTACAGCTTCTGCACCCGGGTGCGGCGGTTGGGGTCGTTCAGGGGGTCGCCGGTGATGTCCCTGTAGCTGCGGTCGTGGTAGACGAGGATGTCGGACCTGCCGTCCTCGGAGACCGTGAACGAGTTGTGGCCCGGGCCGTACTGCGAGGTCGCGGCGTTGGTGGTGAAGACGGGCTGCGACCCCTTGCTCCAGACGGCCGGGTTCGTGAGGTCGGCGGTCGCCGAGGCGGTCAGCATGCCGAGGCAGTAGTTGGCGTCGGTGGCGCTCGCCGAGTAGGTCATGAAGACCTTGCCGCCGTGCTGGATGAGCGCCGGGCCCTCGTTGACCTTGAAGCCGATCGTCTCCCAGGACAGCGTCGGCTGTGAGATCTCCGCCGGCGTGCCCGTGATCGTCCACGGGTTGGCCATCTTCGCGATGAACAGGCTGGTGTTGTTGTTCTCGGCCGGGTTGCGCTGCGCCCAGGCGAGATAGCGGACGCCGTTCACGACGAAGGTCGTCGAGTCGAGCGAGAAGCTCTCCCACGTGGTCTTGATCTGGCCCTTCTCGGTCCAGGTCGCGGTGAGCGGGTTGGCGCCGGAGCCTTCCAGGACGTACATCCGGATCGCCCACACGTCGGAGGTCGACCCGGCCGCGAAGTACACGTACCACTTGCCGTCGATGAAGTGGATCTCCGGCGCCCAGATGTGCGCGCCCATGACCCCGCTGGCGTGCTTGGTCCAGATGGTGACCTCCGGGGCCGTCGACAGGCCCTGGATGGTCGTCGCCCGGCGCAGCACGATGCGGTCGTACTCGGGCACGGTCGCGGTGAAGTAGTAGTAGCCGTCGGTGTGCTTGAAGATGTGCGGGTCGGCGCGCTTCTCGGCGATCGGGTTGGTGTACGTCACGGCGGGGGAGCCGGGCGCGGCGGCCTGGGCGGGCGCGCCCAGGCCGGTGAAGGCGGCCGCGAGGGCGACGAGGACGGCCATGAGCAGCCGAACGGCGTTGCGACTCAAGGGGGTTCTCCAAATGGGGGGATGGCTGGGGCGGGCGGAGGTCAGGTGGTCGGCACGAGGCGCCACTGCTGGCAGTTGTTGTTCAGCCAGGTCCACTGCCGTACGTCGGCGCCGTCCGCGGTCTGGCAGTTCGCGACGTCGGCGACCTTGCCGCTGTTCTCGTTGACGATCCGGACGTAGTCGCCGGTCGCGGTGAAGACGAGCCGGAAACGCTGGCACTTGTTGTTGAGCCAGGACCACTGGCGCAGGTCCGCGCCGTCGGCGGCGGAGCAGTCGGCGGTGTCCATCACCCCGCCGGTGGCGGCGTTGACCAGCCGGCTGGTGTCGTCGCCCTGGTCCTCGACGCGCCACTTCTGGTTGGCTCCGCCGTTGCAGGTCCACTGGAGGATGTTCGTGCCGTTGGCACCCGAACCGCCGTCGAGGTCTAGGCACTTGCCGCTGTTGCGGTTGACGAGGGTGTACGCAGTCGGCGTCGTCGCCGTCTCGCCCGACGGGCCGGGAAGCGAGGCGCCGAGCGGGACGGGCGTGCCGAAGTTCGGCGTGCCGTCGGCGTTCCAGGTGAACTTCTGGGCGCGGGTCGTCCGGCCGTTTCCGCAGCCGCCGCCGGAGGTGCTGTTGGCGTGGTAGACGATCCAGTTCTCCGTGCCGTCCGGCGAGCTGAAGAAGCCGTTGTGCCCGGGCCCGTACACGCCGTTCGCGTCGCTGCGCTGGAACACCGGGGTCTGTTTCTTCGTCCAGGACGCAGGGCTGAGCGGGTCGGAGCCGGTCAGCTCCAGCAGGCCCAGCTTGTAGTCCGGGGTCTGGCAGTAACTCGCGGAGAACGTCAGAAACGTTCGGCCGTCGTGATACAGCGGTTCAGGCCCCTCGTTGACGGGCATGCCCGAGGTCTCCCAGCTCAGCGTCGGGCTGGAAATGACGGTGAACGTGTTGCTGGACAGGGTGTACGGGTTGCTCATCGGCGCGATGACAAGGCTCTGCCTGCTGCCGTTCACGAAACCGCTTCCCACGAGAAACAGCTTTCCGTCCGCCTGCAGCACGCTCGCGTCGATCAGCCAGCCGCCCGGGGTGAGGTTGGAGCCGGTGAGTGAGCCCTTGTAGGTGTAGGGGCCCAGCGGGTCGGCGCCGGCGCTCTCCAGCACATGGGTGCGCTGTGAGTCGCAGCAGGCGACACCGCCCTGGCCGGCCGAGTAGTACAGGTACCAGTGGCCGTTGAACTGGTGGAGTTCGGGCGCCCAGATGTTGGTGTTGCGGGTCGAGGTGGTGTCCGACCACACCTGCACGGTGGGCGCGGTGGCGATGCCGGCCAGCGTCGGCGACTTGCGGATGCCGAGGACGCCCGTGAACGTCGTCGTGACCAGGTAGTAATTGCCGTCGTGGTACTCCAGCCAGGGGTCGGCGCCCTTGGCCGACTTCAGCGGGTTGGCGTACGGGCGGCCGTCGGCCGCCGACACCGGCTGGGTCGCCGCCACCAGGGCGACGAGGAGTGCCAGCACGCAGACGAGCAGGGGTCTGCGGCGGTGCATCCGAGGCATACGGGACCGTCCCTTGTCCATGAAGCAGCCTGTTCGTTATATCGAACCAAGTTCGTAACTTCGGCCAGAACATAAAGGTCGTGCATGTCCGCGTCAATGGTTTCGGCAGCCCCACCGTCCTCGCGGGGCAACCCGGAGAACGGGAGCAACCGGAGCAACGCCCGTCACAGCGTTGCCGGTTCGCGGCGGAACGGGCCAGGGCGCCCGGCCCGGCCCCTGAGGACCGGGCCGGACGCCCTGGCGGTGCTGTGCTGCCGGAGAGCCGGGTCCGTCAGACCAGGTCGAACCGGTCGAGGTCGCTGACCTTGGCCCACGCCGCGACGAAGTCCGTCACGAACTTCTCCTTCGCGTCGTCGCTCGCGTAGACCTCGGCGACCGCGCGCAGCTCCGAGTTCGAGCCGAAGACCAGGTCGGCGCGGGTGCCGGTCCACTTCACCTCGCCGGTGGCGGCGTCGCGGCCCTCGAAGAGGGACTGGTCCGAGGACGTCGACGACCAGGTCGTGCCCAGGTCGAGCAGGTTGACGAAGAAGTCGTTCGTCAGCGTGCCGGGGGCGTCGGTGAGGACGCCGTGCGAGGACTGTCCGTGGTTCGCGCCCAGGACGCGCAGGCCGCCGATGAGGACCGTCAGCTCCGGAGCGCTCAGGTCGAGCAGGTTCGCGCGGTCGAGGAGCAGGTACTCGGCCGGCAGGCGGTTGCCCTTGCCGAGGTAGTTGCGGAACCCGTCGGCGGTCGGCTCGAGCGCGGCGAACGACTCGACGTCCGTCTGCTCCTGCGAGGCGTCCACCCGGCCCGGCGTGAACGGCACCTGCACGTCGTGTCCGGCGTCCTTGGCGGCCTTCTCCACCGCGGCGGCGCCGCCGAGGACGATCAGGTCGGCCAGCGAGACCTTCTTCGCGCCGGAGTTGAACTCCGCCTGCACGCCCTCGAGGACGCGCAGCACCTGCGCCAGCTCGTCGGGTCCGTTGACCTCCCAGCCGCGCTGCGGCTCGAGGCGGATGCGCGCGCCGTTGGCGCCGCCGCGCTTGTCGCTGCCGCGGAAGGTGGAGGCGGAGGCCCACGCGGTGGACACCAGCTGCGAGACGGTCAGCCCCGAGGCGAGGAGGCTGGCCTTGAGGGAGGCGATGTCCGCGGCGTCGATGACCTCGCCGTCGGCCGCCGGCAGCGGGTCCTGCCACAGCAGGGTCTCCGCCGGGACCTCCGGGCCGAGGTACAGGGACTTCGGGCCCAGGTCGCGGTGGGTGAGCTTGTACCAGGCGCGGGCGAAGGCGTCCGCGAACTGGTCGGGGTTCTCGTGGAAGCGGCGCGAGATCGGCCCGTAGATAGGGTCGAAGCGCAGCGACAGGTCGGTCG
>NZ_JBEPBI010000148.1:0-19766 GCF_040299045.1 Streptomyces sp. NPDC001027 | reverse complement strand
CACGGAGCCGCCGAAGGACACCTGCCCTGACCGTCGGGCGGCCGGGCCGCAGCAGGGCAGGCATCCCGGCCGGCCTCCGGACCCCCTGGCTCGCAGCTCGCCGAGAAGGCCGGCCAGGACGCCCGGGCCCGGGCCGGGGCCGGGGCCGCGCCCGAAGGTCAGAACCGGCCGGGGTGGGCGCGCAGCCAGTCCTTCGCGGCGCTCAGCAGCTCGGGGTCCGCGGCGGGGGCCTCCTCGGGGTGCTTCGCCGCCCACTTCACGACGTACGGGCACAGCGGCGCCACCGGGAGGCCGCCGCGCGCGGCCAGCGCGTACAGCTCGCGCGCCAACGACCCGGCGATGCCCTTGCCCTCGTGGGCCGGCTCGACGATCGTGTGCACCGGCACCAGCGCGGTCGCGGGCGACTCGAGGACGAAGTACTCGATACGGCCCACGACTTCACCGCCGTCGCCGACGGCTTCGAGGCGGCCCGCCGCCCGGTCGTCACGGATCTCGATGTCGCTCATGGGCACTCCCGGTCGCGGTCGCTGCGCCGGCCGACGCCGGCTGCTTCGGTCAGACCGACACCGCGTGCGGGCTGCGCTCCTGGTCCGTGCCCGGCACCGGCTCCGACGGGTCGGCGCCCAGGGCGACGATCCGGTTGTCACGGTCCACGTGCACGATCCGCGGCTCCAGCGCCCGCGCCTCGGCGTCGGTCACCTGAGCGTAACTGATGATGATCACCAGGTCGCCGGGGTGCACGAGATGCGCGGCGGCGCCGTTGATGCCGACCACACCGGAGCCGCGCTCCCCTTCGATGACGTACGTCTCCAGCCGGGACCCGTTGTCGATGTCGACGATGTGCACGAGCTCGCCCGGCAGCAGGTCGGCGGCGTCCAGCAGGTCGGCGTCGATGGTCACCGATCCCACGTAGTGCAGGTCGGCCTGGGTGACGGTGGCACGATGAATCTTGGACTTGAACATGGTGCGCAGCATGTTGAACTCCCGGAAGACGGCTCCCTGCCTGCTTTGTGCAGGTCAAGGGCGTCCTCGACCTTACACCGACACCCCCGTCCGGTGTTTGTGAGGAACATCGCTTCGGTCGGGCTGAACGGCTTCCTGCCTGGGCTTTCGCGCCGCACCGGCACCTGCTGGGACCGCCGCCCGGGGACGCGCGGGGACTCGTGCTGACCGGATGCCGACTTACCTGATGAATCATCAGGTAAGCGGGAAGCTCCGCGGCAGCGTGGCACTCGTGAGCGAGGCGGGGCCACTGAAGCGTTCGACCAGGCCGTGGGCCTGCACGGCGTATCCGCCGGTGAGGACCAGAGGGTAAGGGGAGCCGAGGTCGAGGATGTCGGCGAGGAGACGCTCGTGGAGCGGAGTGAGCTTCACGCGGCGGTCGTGTCGGCCGGGGCGGTTCGGAGCAGTTCGGAGCAGTTCGGAGCAGTTCGGGGAAGGCGTACTCCCAGACTTCGCGGATGTAGGGACTGATCAAGCTCCGCAGCACGGGCCACTGCTCGATGAGCAGCCGGTGGTGCAGGAGGGCCATCAGGTCCTCACTGAGCCCTTCGGCCAGGACGGTCCGGTAGAGCGTCATGCGGGACTTCGGACGGTCCAGGCCTGCGCGCGGGTCGGGCGCCCACGCCGAGGGCGGCCTGTGCCCGAAGGTCGAGGCGGACGCCCTCGGCAGGTGGCCGATGAGCGACTATTTGCTCAGGAAGGCGAGCAGCGCGGCGTTGACCTCCTCGGCGTGCGTCCACAGCAGACCGTGCGGGGCGCCCTCGATCTCGACGTACTCGGCCGAGGGCAGCAGCGCGTGGAAGGGCCGTCCGGTGGAGTCGATCGGCAGGATCCGGTCGGCCGTGCCGTGCAGGATCAGTGTCGGTACGTCGATCCGGGCGACGTCGGCGCGGAAGTCGGTGATCCAGGTGGGCACGCAGGCCGTCGACGCGTACGCCGACGCCCCCGCCGCCACATTCCAGGCAGCACGCACCGCCTCTTCGCTGATCCGGCCGCCGAGCGTCTCGTCGAGGTTGTAGAACGCCTCGTAGAAGCCGGTGAAGTAGGCGTAGCGATCTTTCGTGACCGCCTCCAGGATGCCGTCGAAGACGGACCGGTCGACACCGTCCGGATTGTCGTCGGTCTTGAGCAGAAAGGGTTCGAGGGAGGCCAGGAAGGCGGCTTTGGCGACGCGCTGCGAGCCGTACCTGCCCAGGTAACGGCCGACTTCCCCCGTGCCCATGGAGAACCCGACGAGTACCGCGTCGGTGAGGTCCAGCTCCGACAGCAGGGTGTCGAGATCGGCGGCGAAGCTGTCGTAGTCGTAGCCCGTGGTCGGCTGCGACGACCTGCCGAAGCCGCGCCGGTCGTAGGTGATGACACGGTGGCCCGCGTCGAGCAGGGCCGGGAGTTGCCTCTCCCAGGAGTGGCCGTCCAGCGGGTAGCCGTGGATCAGCACGACGGGCTGCCCGCTCCCGTGGTCCTCGTAGTACAACTCGATGTCGGTGGAGTTCTCCTGGCCGACCGTGACGTACGGCATGTCGGTTCCCTTCGCGGATCGATGGATCAGGAGGTGGCGCGGGCGGCGGCCTCGATGACGCGTGCGGTGGCGTCGGGGTGTGACACGAGGACCGCGTGTGAGGCGCCGCGGATCACCGTGGTGTGCGAACCCGCACGTCGAGCCATGGCCTGTTCGGCAGCCGGCGGGATGGCGCGGTCTGCGCCTGCGACCAGGAACCAGGAGGGAACGGTCTTCCACGCCGGCTCGCTGCTGGGTTCCTCGAACGCGGCCAGGGCCACCGGCCGTTGCCCGGCCGCCATCAGCCGGGCCTTGCCGGCCGGCACGTCGGCGGCGAAGACCGGCCGGAAGTCCCGGGGGTTGACGTAGGCGTCCTGCCCGCCGGGGAATGCCCGGACCGTCAGCGCCTGCGGGAGCCGGCTGCCCGGGTACCGTCCGAGGATCGCCAGGCCGGACTCGCCCTGGTCGGGAGCGAACGCGGCGACGTAGACCAGGGCCTTGACGTTGGAGTGACCCGCCGCGGCGTCGCTGATGACGGCGCCGCCGTAGGAGTGGCCGACCAGGATGACCGGGCCGGGAATGGCATCCAGGACACTGGACACATAGGCCGAGTCGCCGGCCAGGCCACGGAGCGGGTTCGCCACGCCGATCACCGGGTATCCCTGGCGCGCGAGCCGCGACATCACTCCGTCCCAGCTCGACGAGTCCGCGAACGCACCGTGGACCAGGACCACGGTCGGCTTCGCCGTGCTCGCCGTGCTCGCCATGGCGGACGTCGTCGCGGCGTGCGCGGCGGAGACCGAGCCGCCGGGCGTGGCGGCGGACAGCGCCGGGACCGCGAGCAGTGTCCCGATCACCAGCGCCGAGAACAGCGGCCTTCTGCGGCGTCGGCCGCACTCGCGGAATCGGATGGCTTCGATGGCGGTCATGACTGTTCTCCTCGTCTCTTCTCTTTGCTGCTTAGGGACGGTCCGGCTCACTGGGACGGCGGCGGTCGGGCGAGGCGCAGGCTCGCGGTCGGCCCCCGGGCCGAAGGTCGGGAAGAACCCGCTCGATTGCGGTCCTGCCGTCAGCGTCGGCCGCCCAGGAAGTGCAGCAGCAGGTCGGTCATCTCCTTCGGATGCTCCTCGTAGATCCAGTGGCCGGAGTCGGGGACGACGACCGGGGTGACGTGGGCGGCGTAGCGGCGTACCTGCTTCCCGACCGACGAACCGAGGCTGCCGTCGGCGCCGATCGCGAGGACCGGCATGGTCAGGGGCTTCTTCCGGAACCGCGCGTTGTCGGCGACGTCCTGCGGGAACGTCCGGAACCAGGCGAAGCTCGCCTCCAGGTGTGCGGGGTCGCGCAGGTAGGAGGAGAAGACCTGGAGATCCTCCGGGGTCAGGGCGTCCTTGTGGACGGCGATGCCCCGCATGAAGCCGGAGATCCACGTCAGTTCGCGGCCCTGGATCAGGCTCTCGGGGAGGCCGGTCTGCAGGGCGAAGAAGCCGAAGTGCCACGCCCCGGGTCCCTGGGCCGTCAGCGACGGGAACTCGTAGATGCCCCGGTCGGGGATCGGGGCCTCGCTGAGCACGAGCTTTGTGACGCTGCGGGGGTACTGCGCGGCGTAGGCGTAGGCGACCATCGTGCCGATGTCGTGGCCGACGACGTTGACGTCCTGGTCCTTGCCGAGCGACACCAGGAGCGCGTGCAGCTTGGCGGCCATGGTCTTCTTGTCGTAGCCGGACGCCGGGGCGTCGCTCTTGCCCGCGCCGGGCAGGTCGGGTGCAATGACGGTGTAGTGCTTGGCGAGCGCGGGCATGATGCCGTGCCACTCGTACCAGGTCTGGGGGTAGCCGTGGATCAGGACCAGGGTCGGACCGTGGCCGCCGATCACGTAGTTGACGCCGGTTCCGGCGACCTGGGTCTTGTGTTCGCTGAAGCCGGCGGGCATCTGCTCGCCGGACGACGGCGCCGTCCTGTCGGCGGCCGCGGCCGTCAGGGTGATCGACCCGAGGCCGACGGCCAGCGCGAAGACGGCGGCTGTCAGACGGCGGGATCCGGGCAGGCGGAATCTCACTGATCTCTCCAGGGGTGCGAGGGGAAGGCAGGCGCGGCGGGCGCGGCGCCCGCGGTGCCGAGACGGCGAGAGCGTCAGATCTGGCGCAGTGCGCCGCCGTCGACGGCCCACTCGGCGCCGGTGATCTGGCGTGCGAGGGGTGAGAGCAGGTAGGCGACGACCCGTGCGACGTCGTCGGGGCTGCCGAGCCGGGCGGTGGGCAGGCGTCGCACCTCCCGCACGAAGTGGTCGATCGCCGCCTCCGGTTCCAGGCCGAACTGTGCGGCGAGCTGCTCGGCGAAGCCGCCTGGGCTGTCCCACAGCCGGGTCCGGGTGGGTCCGGGTGCGACGACGTTGGAACGCACCCCGCGCGGGCCGAACTCGGCCGCCAGGGTCTTGGACAGCGACAGCAGCGCGGTCTTGGCGGCCGCGTAGTCCACCATCGACACGTCCGGCATCCTGGCCGCCTCGCTGGTGAGGTGGACCAGGGAGCCGCCGCGCATGAGCAGGGCGGGCAGCGCGGCCCGGGTCATCCGCACAGCGCAGTGGAAGTTGAGCTCGAACGTCGCCTGCCACTGCCCGTCGCTCACGTCCAGGAATCCGGTGCGGGAGTCCAGTCCGCCGACGTTGTTGACGAGTCCGTCCAGTCGCCCGTGCCGGGCGAGCACCTCCTCCACCACACGCCGGGCCGCGCCGGGCTCCGTGAGGTCGGCCGCCAGGCCGTCGACCCGCGGGCCGAGGGCTTCGACGCCCTCAGGGTGGCGGGCCACGGCGACGACCGTGGCGCCCTCGGCCGCCAGCACCCCCACAGTGGCCTCGCCGATCCCGGCGGACGCGCCGGTCACCACCACGACTGCCTCGTCGAGTCGGAGATCCATCAGTCGTACTCCCTGCGGGCGAGCCGGCCGCCGACGCCGTGCGGCACGGCGCCGGTGACGCGCGGGTTGCCGTCGGCGGCCGGTCCCGGGTCGGCGCCGGACGTTCCGGCGGTCCGGGACGGACGGAAGCTCATCGCCCGCTCTCCAGACCCTGCTGCCGCAGCCAGGTGAGGACGGTGTCCGCGACGTCGCGCCAGCCGTCGTCGATCGTCAGGGAGTGCCCGCGGTCGGGGAAGTCGGTGATGTCGGTGACGGCCTCGGAGTGCCGGTACTGCTTGAGGGTGGCCCGGGTGACGGCCTCGGGCACCGTGTGGTCCTTGCCGCCGGAGATCAGCAGCAGCGGACCGCGACCACTGTTCCGCGTGTCGACCTTCGCCGGCGAGTGAGGACTGAAGTTGGCGGAGGCGGCCTCGTACAGCGGCTTGCCCGGCGCGGGGATGGTCCACCTCTCGTACAGGGCCGTGGATTCCTCCTCCGAGACGGCGTTGCCGAACGCGAACCGGAACTGCTCCGCGGTCAGCGAGACCGACCGGTGCTTGTTGGCCGGGTTCCTGAACACCGGGAACGTCGCCCGCAGCGCGGACAGCGGCACGGGCAGGACGCCCTTGATCTGTGCGGCGTCGATCGCGACCGCGGCGGCGGCGCGGTCCTGGCCGAGCAGCTTCTGCGCGATCATCCCGCCGAAGGAGTGACCGATCACGACGGGCCGGACGGGCAGGTCCGCGATCAGTGCCGCGTAGTGCTCGACGACGTCGTCGATGCCGTGGCCGGCGATGCTCTCGGGGTTCTGGCGCGCTTCCTCGACGGTGTCGGGGTCGCCGGGCCACCCGGGCGCGGACGGGTCGTAGCCCTCCTCGCGGAACAGATCGATCCACGGCTGCCAGGAGGTGCTGTGCAGCCAGAGTCCGTGGACGAAGACCACGGGAAGCGGGACGGTCATGGCTGGGCCTCTTCTGTGTGGGTGTCCTGACCGGGTATGTGCACACGAAACCGGGAACCCCGGTGCTCTCGCACCGGGGTGGCGCCCCAGTGGTTCAGGGGCGGACGCCGAACGGTCCGAGGACACCCGTGTCGATCCGCAAGGACTCCAGCAGGGTCCAGGCGTTGTCCTTCGTGAAGACGTCGGCGGCGGCGAGGACGCCGGTGTACTTCGCGGTCACCGGGGCGGCCGCGGCGTCGGCGACCGCGTCGAGGAAGGTCTTGAAGATCGCCCACGAGTTGCCCTGCGCTTCGTACTTGCGGAAGAACGGGCTCGGGTCGACGGAGGCGATCGCGGACCGGGTACTGGCCTCGAGATCGTCCATGTACTGGATCTGCAGGGCCCCGTCCGCGCGGACTCCGAGCCGCCCGAGATGGCCGCCGACGAAAGTCCGCCACGGGTAGGCCATCGCGATCCTCTGGGCCTTGATCCACGCGGGGATGTCCTGCGACACCGCGAGGTTCTTGAACGGCACCCACCCCGGGTACAGGACGTCGACCAGCATCAGGGTGGCGTATTCGGGCGCGTAGACGAAGATGTTGTCCGGGGAGTGGTTGGGCCCGTGGTACGCCAGGCGCAGGGTTTCACCACCGACCTTGAGCTGGTAGCTGTCGTGGAAGGTGACGGTCGGCAGCGGACGGTTGGGGTCTGCCGCGCGGGCCAGCAGGCCGGCCGTCGCGGCGTGCGAGATCCGGACGACGTCGGCTCCGAACAGACCGGCGGCGCCGATGTGGTCGGCGTGCGAGTGCGAGTAGACCAGGTGGGTCACCCTGCTCGGCCGACCGTTGACCCGGGTGACGTCGTCGATCGCGCGGAGCAGGTTGTGCCCGATGGTCGGCGGTGCGTCGACGAGGACGACGCCCCGCGTGGTCGTCAGGAACATGGACTGGTAGTGGGAGTCGGTGACCCAGTACAGGTTTCCGGCGATCTGGCCGACGTGGTAGCCGCCCGGGTTCGGTGTGGGCCCCACCGAGGCGGCCGGGATCGGCGCGAAGTCGGGCAGGCCGCCCTCGTCGGCGTGGGCGGGCCCGGCCGTCGCTCCCACGAGGGCGGCGGACGCCGGGACGGCGAGGGCGCCGGCGGCGCCCTTGAGGAATCTGCGGCGGCCTGCCTGAGGCAGGGGTTCGCAAGACATGGGAATCGATCGCCTTTCGGTTCAAGGGCACTCTTCAAAAGCAGAGTTCAGGCGCAGAGCTCGAGCGCAGAGCTCAGGGGCAGAGCTCAGGGGCAGAGGTGCTCAGTCGGAGCAGGGTTCGAAGGCCTCGATCCGCACGCCGCCCCGCGGGAGTTCGAGGACGTCACGCCCGGGGACGGCTGCCGACGCCCTCGGCGCTCCTCGCGGAGCACGGTGATGCCGACCGCCCCAGGACAGCACCGTGTGAGCAGCGTTCGCACCGGGGCCGCACCCCAGCAGGAGTAGGGGACCGCCGGTCACTCGACCATGGCAGCCGATGTGCCGTCGGCCCTCGGCACGCCACCGGAGCCCGACGTCACATCCGGTACGCCGTCGGCGGAGAAGGGCGAGCTCTGAAGCTTCGCCCTGACCTCGGCCGCCCACGGGGGATCGATCTCGGTGAGGATGTCCGTCGCCTGCGCCCACACCGCACGGGCGGCCGCGTGGTCGCCGGTCGCCGCGTGGGTGTCGCCGAGCCTGGTGAGGCTGCCGGCTTCGTTGTAACGGTCGCCGTTCCTGCGCAGCATGCCGATGGCCCGCAGGTAACAGGTGCGCGCTCGTCCGAAGTTGCCCAGACGGTGATGGGCGTAGGCGAGGGTGTCCCAGGCATTGGCCTCGTTCGGGCCGCCTCGGTCGCTCATCCGTCGGTACAGGGCAAGTGACCTCAGGGCGTCGGCCACGGCCTTGTCGCAGTCGCCGAGTACCGCTTCGTACCAGGCGATCGCGTTCATCGCGTCCGCCTGCCCGCTCAGATGTCCGGCGATGCGGTACAGGTCCAGGGCGTGCCGGGTGTGCCGTATCGCCTCACCGTGCCTCTCCGTGCGGGTCATCACCCAGCCGAGGGCGCGTCGTGTGTGCGCCTGGCTGAGGTCGTCGCCGAGGGCCTCGAACAGGGACAGGGCGTGGCGCAGGTGGTCTTCGGCCTCGGGATAGCGGCGGAGCAGCGAACAGGCGCGTCCGAGGCCGCCGTAGGCGTGCGCGACGCCGACGGGGTCGGTGAGCTGCTGGGCCGCGGCGAGGGCGATGCGCTGGAGGTCCGCCCAGTCGTGCCAGTGCCCGAACCGTTCGTGCACCGGGTCCAGCAGCCGCGCCAGTTGCCACGCGTGGCCGCCGAACCCTTCGTCCGCCGACTGCCTCGCCACTTCCAGCAGAACGAGCCGCTCCGCGCTGAACCAGCTGAGGGCGGACTCGGCGTCCCTCAGGACCACCGGGGTCCCCGTCGTCTCCGGTGACGGGGGCGGTGAGGGGAAGACACCCGCCGGATCGAGAAGAGGGGCGCTGGCATACGCGGTGAGCAGATAGTGATCGAACATGCGGCGCAGGGCGTCGCGCCGTCCCTCCTCGCTGTCCCCCTCGCCGTCCTCGGCACGAGCGAGCTCGTTCGCGTACGCGCGCAGGAGGTCGTGGAAGCGGTATCGGCCCGGGGCCTCCTCGGTGAGGAGATGCGTGCGCGTCAGTTCGCCCAGCAGGGAACGAACCCGGACGGCTGGGCGGTCCGCGAGTGCGGCGGCCGCGTGGGTCCCGATGTCCGGCCCGGGATGCAGGGACAGGAGCCGGAACAGCCGGGCGGCCTCACCGGTCAGCGTGCGGTACGACCAGCCGAACACCGTCCGCACATCTGTCGTCGCGTCGAGGCCGTCGAAGGCGTCGAGGCTTCCGTTCGCCTCCATGAGTTCCGCCGCGATCCCGGACAAGGCGAACGTCGGGTTCATCAGGGCGCGGGCCGTGATGACGGACAGCGCCAGCGGCAGCCCGCCGCAGAGGGAGACGATCGTGTCGACGGCAGCGGGTTCGGCGGCCACCCGTTCGGCCCCGAGCCGTCGTACGAGTGACTGTCTGGCGTCATTCCGGGACAGCAGGTCCAGAGTGAGGGGGTGTGCGCCGTCGGCCACCACCAGGCTGGTCAGTTGACTGCGACTGGTGATCAGGACCAGGCAGCCGGCGGCGCCGGGCAGCAGCGGACGCACCTGGTCGGCGTCGCGCGCGTTGTCCAGCAGGACCAGGACGCGTCGGTCCGCGAGCAGGCTTCGGTACAGAGCCGCCTGGGCTTCCAGGCTGTCGGGCATCTGTTTGCGGCTGACTCCCAGGGCCTCGAGGAAGCCGCGCACGGCCTCCGCAGGGTCCATGGCCGCGCCCTGGAGATCGAATCCCCGCAGATTGACGTAGAGCTGGCCGTCCGGGAACCGGTCCGTCACTCGATGGGCCACCTGGACGGCCAAAGTGGTCTTGCCCACTCCGGCCATGCCGCCGATCGCGTTGATCACCATGGTGGTCCCGGGTCCGCCCTCGCCCGGGACGGCCGGAAGGCGGCTCAGCACATGGTCGACTTCGGCCTCGCGGCCCGCGAAATGTTCGTAGGCGGAGGGGAGTTGGGCTGGCCGGGGCAGCGGTACGAGGAGGTCCTCGCGAACCGGGGAGGCAGTCTCGGGAGAAGCGGCGGCCCGGCCGGTCGAGCCCTCACTGTCGGAGACCGTGAAGGGCGTCGCGGGGGCGGGTGCGGCCCGCCTGCCCAGCGCTTCGCGGTGGGCGGCGAGCAACTCGGCGGAGGGCTCGACGCCCAGTTCCGCGGCCAGGAGCACCCGGATCTTCTGATAGGTCTCCAAGGCCTGGGCCTGCCGGCCCGTCAGCGTCAGCGCCCGGATCAGCCGGCTGTGCAGCGGTTCGTCAAGAGGATGGTCGTCCGCCAGGCCCTGCAGTTGAGCCAGCACCGGGTCCGCGCGGCCGCAGCGCAGGGCCGTGTCGGCGGCCTCCTTGACCGTGGCCAGGCGCTCGCCGTCGAGTCCTGCGAACACGGGGTGGCTGCGAGCCCGAGCCGGTGTCCCGGCCGCCGCGTGACCGCGCCACAGCGCCAGGGCCTGCGCGTACAGCTCGAGGGCGTACGCAGAACCGTCCGCTTCGTCGGCCGCACGCGCCTGTGTGCGCAAGTCTCGGAAGCGCAGCAGGTCAAGTGCGGTGACGTCGACGTTCAGCCGGTATCCGCCGCCCTCTCGGAGCAGCCATCTCCCGGTCGCCATCCGGGGCAGCCCCGGCTCCAGCACGCGGCGCAGCGCCCCCGCGTAGCGGCGGACGACGTTGACCGCGCTCGGCGGCGCATCGCGCCCCCACAGCATGTCGACGACTTCCGCGACGGCGACGGGCCGGCCCGCGTTGGCCAGCAGCAACGCCGCGAACGCCTGCTGCTGCGGGGGCCCCAGGAGCAGCTCGACATCGGCCCGCCAGGCGCGTAACGGACCGAGCACGGCGAAGTGCACCGACTCCTCCCCCGGGGGGCGGAGCTCGGGCCCGCCGGAAGGACCGGGCGTGGGCCCGGCCGAAGGTCTCCGCATTTCGGCCGGGTGTCTCATACGGCGTTCGGCCGAGCACGATGACCGGCGAAGCGCGCGCCGGCGCCCGTACCTGCCGTTGCCCTGCTGAACGCGTCGAGCACCATGGTCATGAATCTCCCCGTCCCGAGGCCCCGGTCCGCCCTGTCCGCCCGCGACCGATGCGCGTGCGAGCTGTGCCGTCAGGGGCCTTCCCCCCAGCTCACAGTATCCCGGTCCCCAGGGCGAAGGCCGGTCGCGCAGGGTCGAGGCCGGACGGCCGCGGGCGTGGAGGACGGCCCCGGGGCGCACGTCGCCCCTCACCATGACGTTCTCTCACCCGCTGGGCCAGTGCAGCGCTGTGGCCGCGGTCGCGGCGGTGACCGCGGCGAGCCGGTCGTAGTCGAGGAGGTCCGCCGTGTCCGTGGGGCGGTGGTAGTGCCGATTACGGAAGTTGGCGGTGCTGGTCAGCATGAGCGCCGGAATCCGGCGGTTCCAGAACGAGGCGTGGTCGCTGCGCCCGAGATGATTCGCCGGTGGTACCAGCAGGCCGATGAGCAGGCCCGACGGCCCTTGGGGACGGCGATCGCGCAGGGCGATCGAAGGGAGGGCGGGCAGCGCCGGACCCACACCTCCGGCCGCACGCTGCCACAGAGCGGCGGCGCCCTGTGTGGAACGCCGGTGGACCACGAGGGTGAAGTCGCCGCGGAAGCGGTTCGCACGGACCTCGCGGGCCGCCGACGGGAAGGCCAGACCGAAGCCTGCGGGCAGCCGCTGACCACCCGGCTCAGGTGCGAAGTACCCGACCGACTCCAGACAGATCATGCCCGCCACCTGCCCCGGCCGCTGGGCGAACTGCCGGGCGGCGTAACGCGAGCCGATCAGACCGAGTTCCTCCATGTCGAAGCACATGAGGGTGACGGGCGGCGGCTCTTCCAGCGCGCCGAGCAGCCGGGCGGCCTCCAGCAGGACCGCCACACCGGAGGCGTTGTCGTCGGCTCCCGGGCTCTGGTCGACGGAGTCCAGGTGCGCGCCGATCAGCACGGTCGGCCGCTGCGGGTGCCCGGGGAGTCGCGCGAGCAGGTTGGCTCCGGTCAGCCGCCGGTGCAGGCGCAGCTTGAGCGGAAGGAGCCGGTGCCCCTGCCGGTCGGTCGTGCCCGGCTGCCACCGCAGGTCGAACGGCTGTCTCTCGACCTGCCAGCCGGCGGCCGACAGCTCCTGCGTCACATGGCGCTCCGCCTCGGCCATGGCTTCCGGCGCGCGCACACGGCTGCGTGGGCGCGCCGCCAGGACGTCGACATCGCGTCGAAGCCGTCCCGGGTCGACCTGCCCGGCCAGCAGGTGCGTCGCCGACTCGATCACGTGGAGACTCCGTCCGTCGTGCCGGATACCGCTGCTCGCTCCGGCTCGGTGTGCTGGGGGCAGCGTAAGAGCTCGGCGGATCAACGGTTGACGTGTCCGGGGTGACCGTCGGCGCGACACGACCGCAGGGCGGTAAACGACCAAGACCGGAAATGATCGAGGCCGGTCGGTGCGGACAGCCGACGTCATAGAATCTGAACTGTGCGTTTCACGGTGTTGGGGCCCGTCGGAGCCTGGCGAGGCGAAACGGAGCTGACCCCGGGACCGCCCAAGCGGCGCGCCCTGCTGGCCCTGCTCCTGACGCGGGCGGGGGAGCCCGTTCCCGTCCACGAGATCGTCGACGTGCTGTGGGGCGAGAACCCGCCGGTCAGCTCCGTCAATGTGCTGAGCCGTCATGTAGGCGCTCTGCGCGGGATGTTGGACACGGATCCGTCCGGACGAGCCACGTCGAGCCGACTCGTACGCGGCTCCGGAGGCTACCGCCTGATGGTCGCCGCCGGAGAGCTCGACCTCCAGCGGTTCCGTGCCCTGCGTGACGAGGCGAGCGCCGCCCGGGATCTGGGCGACCCTGCCGGGGCCGCCGCGTCACTGCTCGAGGCACTCGCCCTGTGGCGCGGACCCACAGCGTCGGGGATCGCGCCGGAAGTGCGCGCGCACCCCGCCTTCGCGTCGGTGGACCGGGAGTATCCGGCCGCGGTGAAGGAAGCCGCCGCGGTGGCTCTCGAAGCCGGACCGGCACTCGCCGGGCAGCTGTTGCCGATCCTCCGGCGGGCGGCCGCGGACCACCCCCTGGACGAGGCGCTCCACGCGAGTCTCGTCACAGCGCTCGCGGCGACCGGACACCGGGCCGAGGCATGGAACGCCTACCGGGCCGCCAGTGCGCGACTGGTCGATGAGCTGGGTCTGGACCCGGGCCCTGAACTTCTGGCAGCAGAAGAGCAGTTGGCGCGCAACGCCGTCCCGACGTCGCCTGCCTCCGCACCGCCGGGTCGGCCGGGGGCCGGGAGCACCGCTCGGAGCGGCGCCGAGGACGACGCTCCCCAACCGTCCCACGGCGGCGCCTGCGCAGCCGAAGCCTCCACCGGCAGGACGGCAGACGGTGCGGCGTGGGTCCGCCCTGCACAACTCCCGCCCGACCTGGTCATGTTCACCGGCCGTCGCGCCGAACTGGACCGGGTTCACGCCCTCTTGTCGCCGTCCGGTCGTCGACCGAACGCCGTGGTGATCAGCGCGATCGGCGGCATGGCGGGCGTAGGCAAGACCAGCCTGGCCGTGCACTGGGCCCACCAGATCGCCCACCGCTTCCCCGACGGCCAGCTGTACGCCGACCTGCGAGGCTTCGACCCGTCGGGGTCGATCGCCGATCCCGCCGTGGTGATCCGGGGCTTTCTCGACGCCCTGGGCGTTCCCGCGCACCGCATGCCGGCCGGCCTCGACGCCCAGAGCGCCCTCTACCGGAGCCTGCTGGCCGGCCACCGTGTCCTGGTGCTGCTGGACAACGCGCGCGACACGGAACAGGTCCGCCCGCTCCTGCCCGGCTCGGCCGGATGCCTGATCGTCGTCACGAGCCGCAACCACCTGCACGGACTCGTCGTCGCGGACGGCGCCCATCCCCTCTCGCTCGACCTCCTGACGGCCGCGGAGTCCAGGGAGTTCCTCATCAGGCGGCTCGGCGCGAAGCGGGTCGCCGGGGAACCGGCCGCCGCTGACGAGATCGTCGCCCTGTGCGGCTCCCTGCCGTTGACACTGGCCATCGTCAGTGCCCGCGCCGCAGTCCATCCGGGGTGGAGCCTCTCGTCCATCGTGGAGGACCTGCGCCGGACCCGCGGCAGCCTCGCCGGGTTCACTCACGATGATCCCGCCACCGACCCCCGTACGGCGTTCTCGTGGTCCTACGACGCCCTCACCCCAGGTGCGGCGAGACTATTCCGCCTCCTGGCGGTCCATCCCGGCCCTGACGCGTCCGCCGCGACCGCGGCGGTTCTGCTGGGCCTGCCGCTCAAGGACACACGCCCCCTGCTCTCCGAGCTGGTCGGCGCACATCTGCTCACCCAGCGGTCTCCGGGCCGTTTCGGCTCACACGAACTGCTGCGGATCTACGCCGCGGAACTGACGGAATCACACGACGCCCCCGCGGAGCGGGACGCCGCACGGCGCCGGCTGCTCGACCACCTCCTGCACACCGCCCACCGGGCCGACAGCCTCCTCGCGCCCCACCGGGAACGTCTCGCCCTGTCACAGCGGGCCGCCCCCGGGTCCGGTCCGGTGGCGTTCGACAGCCAGGAGAAGGCGGCGAACTGGCTGAACTCCGAGCGCCCGGTCCTCCTCGCAGCCGTGCAGGAGGCCGCCCGCTCCGGCCTGGGCGCCCACAGCTGGCAGCTTGCCGCGACGCTGGAGCTCTTCCTCGACCGGCATGGCCGGTGGCAGGACCAACTGGTCGTTCAGGCCACGGCGTTGCGCGCGGCGGAGGAACTGGGCGACCTCTCGGGACGCGCTCACGCGCACCGGGCCCTGGGCTTCGTGAACGGGCGTCTGGAACGCCCCGCCGAAGCACGCGAGCACCTGTCCACCGCGCTGGAACTGTTCGCCGCCATCGGCGACCTGCCCGGCCAGGGGCGCGTCCACCGCTACCTGGCCTTCCAGGCCAACCGCCAAGGTCGTCACCACGAGGCACTCGACCACTACGGCGAGGCGCACTCGCTGTACGGGGCGGCCGGTCATCGCAGCGGACAGGCAGGCATCTTCAACGAGGTCGGCTGGACCCGCATTCTGCTCGGCTCGTACGAGGAAGCCCTGGTCGACTGCGGGCAGGCGATCACCATGAACCAGCAACTCGGCGACCTCAACGGGGAAGCCGCCGCCTGGGACAGCCTCGGCTACGCCCACCACCACCTCGGCCGGTATCAACAGGCCCTCACCTGCTACGAACACGCGTTGACGGCATACCGCGAGATCCACGACGACTACCTGGAAGCGGACACCCTCGTGCACATCGGTGACGCGTGGGAGGCCGACGGCTCCCAGGAGCGGGCAGCGGGCGCCTGGCAGCAGGCGCTGGAGATCCTGGAGACCATCGCGCACCCCGACGCAGAGCACGTACGCGACAAGCTCCGGCGCCCCGACGGCACATGACTCGACGCCGCGGCATCCCGCCGCGGTCGAGAGAAGACGTCCACGGGGAACGGGGGCCGCACTCCGCCGGTGCTCGGGGGCTACGGCGTCATTGGGCGCCGCCGCGGGGAGGCGAACCGGCCGCGGCGGGTTCGAGACCGTCGTTCCCCGCCGGCAGTTCACGCTGCCGCAGGGGTGAACGCTCACCCGACGGGGCGTTCACCTTCTCGGCACACTTTGCACACTCCGCCCCTCTTACCGTCGATCGACGGCATTCAGCCTTCCTCGCCGTCCCGGACGCCGGAGAAAGATCACACAGGCCCGTCGCCGCCCTCAACGACTCGGCCTGTTGCGGCGCGCCCACGCTCCGAACCGGGCAGAGCTTCACGAAAGGAGATCTCATCGTGTGGTCAGGGGTTCCCCGTGCGGCGGCGCCGCCGATGGTCGGTCGGCACGCGGAGCGTGAGTCGATCGGAAGGCTGCTCGAATCGGTCCGTGACGGCTTCAGTGGAGTCCTGGTGCTCACCGGCGACGCGGGAGTCGGCAAATCCCGGCTTCTGGAGTACGCCGCCGAGTCGGCCGAGGACCTGACAGTCGTCAGGCTGGTCGGCGTGGAGGCCGAGACACGACTGGGCTACGGCGCCCTGCACCGGCTCCTGCGGCCCTGCCTCGGCCGGCTGTCGGCTCTGCCGCAGCGGCAGCGCGACGCCCTGAACGCCGCGTTCGGGCTGACCGACGCTGCACCGTCCGACCGTCATCTGGTCGCATTGGCCGCGCTGACGCTGCTCTCGGACGCGGCCACGGCGGCACCGATGCTCTGCCTGGTCGACGACGTGCAGTGGCTGGACCGCGAGTCGGCGGAGACCCTGGCGTTCGTGGGCCGACGCCTGTACGCGGACTGCCTCGGGCTGCTGTTCGCCGGGCGTGACGGGACCGGCGTCCACGACGTCTTCGGCGCCCTGCCCGCACTCCGGCTGGAAGGACTCGCCGACGTGGAGGCCCGGGCCCTGCTGACCGAAGGCGTGACCGGACACCTGGACCAGGCGGTCGCCGAGCGGCTCGTGGCCGGCACGGCGGGCAATCCCCTCGCGCTGTTGGAACTCGCGGTGAACCTGGGCCCGGAGCAGCTGGCCGGGATCGCGCCATTACCCGAGCCTCTGCCGCTGAACCGGCAGCTGGAAGAGCACTTCCGGCAGGCGGCGGCGCTGCTGCCCGCCGACACCCAGACCCTGCTGCTGCTCATGGCCACGACGCCGAGGGACGACCAGGCAGCGCTGTGGCGCGCCGCCGGCGCCCTGGGACTGTCCGTCCGGTCGGCCGCGTCGGCGGTCGCCGCGGGGATACTGAGCCGGGGGACTTTCGCCGAGTTCCGCCACCCGCTGATCCGGTCGGCGGTCCACTCGGCCGCGTCCGCCGAGGAGCGGCGCCGTGTCCAGGCGGCACTGGCCGCCACGAGCGCTCCCGAGCGCCGGGCCTGGCATCTGGCGGAGGCGGCCCACGGTCCGGACGACAGCGTGGCCGCACAGCTCGAAGCCGCCTCAGAACTGGCCCACACGCGTGGTGGACACTCCGAACGGGCCCTGGTCCTCACCCGGGCGGCGGAACTGACCGCGCACCCGGGCAGACGTGCCGAGCGCTATCTCCGCGCGGCGGCGGCACACCTCGCCTCCGGCAATCTGTCGGCGGTCCGGCCGCTGCTCGAACTCGCCACGCCCGACCTGACCGGTCCGACCGCCCGGGTCCAGGCGATACGGCTGCGGGCGTCCGTCGAGATGACGTGCGCCCGCCCCCGTGAGGTGCCCGCGATGCTGCTGGACGCGGTGGCCGACCTCGGCGCCACCGATCCCGAGGCGGGCTGGGACCTGCTGCGCGAGGCGACGCACGCCGCGATCATGGGCGGCCGGACGATCACCGGGACGACCCCCCTCGAGGTCGCCAAGGCCACCGCCGACGCCTGGCGCGAACCGGCGTTGCCGGCCTGGAGCCCCGATCCGCTGATGGCGGCACTGGCGCGCTTGATCGCCTACGGCTACGCCGCGGCAGCCCCGGCCCTGGCCGCGGCCCTGGCCCGGTTGCGCACCGCCGACGAACTCCAGGATCAGAACACGTTCAGCGCCATGGTCAGCATCGCGGGCGACGAGTTGTGGGACATCGAAGCCAAGCGGGAGATCCTCGAACGGCTGGTGACGGCGGACCGGGACCGCGGAGCCCTCTACGCGCTCGGTATCGCGTTGGTCTCCCTCGCCACCGTGGAGATCTGGGACGGCCGGTTCGCCGCCGCCGAAAGCTGCTACAACGAGGCGGACGGCTACATGACCGCGACCGGATACGGCGCGTCGGGAGACTTCCACAAGGCCCTGCTCCATGCCTGGACCGGCCGGGAAACCGAGTTGCGGGCCGCGGTCGCGACGATGAACGCCATGGTCGAGGATCGGGGCCTCGCACTGAACCGGCGGTTGATCGGCCAGGCCCTCAGCATCCTGGAGATCGGTCGCGGACGCTATCGGGAGGCGCTCGACGCCCTGCTCACGGTCTACGACCACGACCCGTTGGTCCTCGGCGACGTCAATCTCGCCGGAATGGTCGAGGCCGGGCTGCGGGCCGGCGACCGGGAGGCCGCCGTCATGGCCATGGAGCGCATGGAGGAGCGCGCTCCGCTGGCCGGAACCCCATGGGCCTGGGGGCTGCTCGCGCGCTGCCGGGCCCTGATGACCGACGATGACGGAGCCGAGCAGCTGTACCAGGAATCGATCGTGCAGCTCGAGAAGGTCCCGGTGGCCGTGGAGCTGGCATGGTCGCGCCTGCTCTTCGGCGAATGGCTCCGCCGTCGCAGGCGTCGTGCCGACGCCAGGGTCCAACTGCGGGCCGCCTACGAGTCCTTCGCGTTCTGGGGAGCCGCCCCCTTCGCCGAGCGGGCGAGAGCAGAGCTGCTGGCAACCGGGGAGACGGCACGCAAACGCACGGTCGACACCCGGTTCGACCTCACACCGCAGGAACGGCATGTGGCGATGCTGGCCGTGTCGGGGTCGACCAACGCGGAGATCGCCACCCGGTTGTTCGTCACCACCTCGACCGTCGAGTTCCATTTGAGCAGGGTCTTCCGCAAGCTCGGCATCACGTCGCGCAAGCAGATCGGGCGCAAGCTGAGCGACGACGGTCCCGACGACTGAGCGCGGGCCGTCGGCCGGCACGACGGCGATCGCGCCCGCCGCGACCGCCATCGGCCGGACGCACCGCTCGGCGCGTCCCCAGCCGGGGTGGCTCCCCGGTGCGAGCCAGACGTCGGCCTGTGTGGAATGCGACGGATCGGCGCCCTCGACGTCGGCGGGAACCAGGTACGAGCGACACCCGAGGCCCTCGTCGTCGTGCCCGGCATCGCCGTGGCGCGGTCGGTCACGTGGCCGAACCGCGCTGACCGCGCCACAGTTCGTCAGGGCCGGCAGGACGGCCGGACCGTGCGCAGCTCGGTCCGCAGCACGGGTGTGCCGTCGACCGGCGCCGGGTCCTGCGAGGTCGGCTCGACGCCGCCGGCTGCGATCTTGTCGAGAGTCTCCAGACCGGTGGCGCCGACCGTGCCGAACACCGTGTAGTTCGGTCGCAGCGCGGAGTCGCCGTAGACGACGAAGAACTGTGAACCGTTCGTGTCCGGCCCGGCGTTGGCCATTGCCAGCAGACCGCGCCCGTAGAGGCGACGGACGCCCGTCGGGTCGCTCGGCGCCGGCGGCAGGTCCACCGGCAGCTCGTCCTTGTACCTGTACCCCGGTCCGCCCTCGCCGGTGCCGGTCGGATCGCCGCACTGCAGGACCTTCAGCGTCGGATACGCCGTCAGTCGATGGCACACCGTACGGTCGTAGAAGCCGTGCCGCGCCAGGTGCACGAAGCTCTGAACCGTGCACGGCGCCTTCGCCCGGTCCAGGCGCAGCGGGAGCGGACCCTGACTGGTCGGGACAGCCATGGCGACCGCGCCGCGGCTGGGGGTGTGTCGCGGGTCGGGCGGCAGGGGAACGGGACGCGCCGCCGGCTCGTCCGGGGTCTGGGTGTACTGGCAGGGACCATGTGTGGTTCGCGGCGGGGCGTCGGAAGCGGAGGCGCTGCTGCCCCCGGAAGTGACCAACGCCAATGCCGCCAATGCGGTCATGAGTGCTCGGTTCATCCTGCACACCCTCCCGAAGATCGCCGGTTTCGGAGCGGTGGCAGTCTAGGTCCGGGCTCGGGGTGCGGGAACGTGCTCTCCAGGCCACATCCGTCTCGGCGGCTTTCGGCCCGCGGCCGCACGCCGCTTCGTCCGGCGGCTACGCGTCGCAGACCCGGGCGCGGGCGACCACGGGCCGGGTGGCGAGGAACCGGCCCGCCAGGCGCCACACGCCGACCAGGACCAGGCGGACGACGGTGTGGACGGTCATGCCGCCGGCTCCGGCGGAG